>NZ_LZHK01000045.1:0-110047 GCF_001690415.1 Gilliamella sp. Imp1-1 | reverse complement strand
AATAGATATTTATTTTATATGATAATTTAAAATTATATTCAATAAAATGTAAGAAGAATAATATGGCTTTTACAGAAACAGAACGACAGCAGTTGATGGAGCTTAAATTCGTGGGTACCAAAATTATTGAAAGGCTTGAAGAGATGAAGTTCGCTTCTTTCGATAAATTGCGTAATGCTAGTTTAGATGAAATCCTTAACAAAGGTGCATTATTAACAGGTTCAACTTGTTGGAAAAACAGCCATCAAGCAAAAACGGCAATAAGTAATATTTTAAGTTTAGTCAACAATACGTAATATCCCTTTTTATGAGCAGCGAGTACATCCAACTTTTCAATTGAACAATGATAGTCAATTTTTTGATTTCGTATCTATTTTTAAGATATTTATACTGAAACGTATAGTTACCTGAAACTTTTTTACAAAAATTGTAAAGCTTTGCCGACAATGTCGACAAAGCAGAAATTAAGCAAAGCCTTTCAAACCAACTACATGCACATGTTCTTGGTTATTAATAACTTTACGTACGAGTTTATAGGTTGTTCCTTTTTCAGGACTGATGTTTTCTGGAGCAGCAATGATTAATTGCATTTCTAATCGTTCACAAAGTTCAAATAGTGTTGCAATTGATTTGGCATCTAGTCGAGCTGCTTCATCTAAGAATAGTAGACGACATGGCAAAATATCTTTATTCCGAAGTCGCTTGGATTCTTCTTCCCAACTTTGAATCACCATAAGTAAAATTGACATACCTGTACCAATTGCTTCACCCGTTGATAATGCACCGCTTTCAGCACGTAACCAACCATCTGCACCTCGATTCACCTCAACGTCCATTTCAAGATAATTTCGATAATCTAGCAGTTCTTCACCAATATTTTGGGCAGTTCGTTGTCCCATATCAATATGTGGATTTAAACGTTGATAGAGTTTAGCTAACGCTTCCGAGAAGGTAATACGATTATTACTAAATAGATCTTGATGTTCATTTTGCTCATCGGCAAGTGCAGCTAAAAGAGTTGAATGAGCTTCGCGAACATTGACATTTAAACGCACGCCATTAACTTGACCAAATGCCACTGCTTGTAATCCTTGGTTAAGCATACGAATACGATTTTGTTCGCGCTGTATGGTCTTACGAATAATATTCGATACACTCTTCGAGCTAATTGCCAGTTGCTGTTCACGCGAAGTGAGTTCTTCTGTTAAGCGTGACAATTCAATTTCCATCTGTTCAATGGCTTCAATTGGATCGTCAGTTTTAACAATATCTTGGCGAATTCGTTCACGCAAATGTGCGTAAACAGCGATATAGAATTGGATTTTACGTTCTGGGCGTTTTGGATCTTCTGATAGTCTTAATACATCCCGTAAATGTTCATTATCATTAACAGCTAAACGTAAGGAACCTAATGCTTTATCTGACATTGAGCGTAATTCATCCGCACTTAAATAAGCAAGTTCACGTCGATGTAAACGCTTTTCAACACTATTTTCTTTAACAAGCCTTAAGACTAAACACCACCCCGCTTTGGCTTGCACTACCTGTTTGCGTAGTTGCTTATAATCTCGCAGTGTTTGAGTTAGCCGTTTTTGCAATTGTGTCATTTCGCTTTCGCACATAATGAGTTGCTTTTCAAGCGATGTACAATGTTGACGATTGTTATTTAATTTTTGATGGATTTCATCACGACGTAATCGAGCACGTTCTTCAGTAATCGCATCGGCTTTTACCCCAATTTGTTCAATTTCTTTTTGTAGCTCATGCAACATATCGCGCTTAGTTTCAAATGCACTTTTAAGCGAAGCTAGTGTTTGGTTATATTGATTATATTTGTCTTGATACTGTTGCATCTGACTGCGAGCTTCAGTTCTTTGAGTTTCGACGATTTCTAAGCGAGAACGTAATTTTTCATTTAAATCACTATTTTCATTTAACATACCTGCCGAGTCTTCATAGCTAAAGTGGGCACGACGTTGCATTACTTCAGTTAAGGCAAAAACTTGTTGGCGGATAGTTTGTTGTTGTGCTTTAACCGTATTGTATTGTTCTCGTAAAGCTTCATTTAGCTCAGGATCACTTTGTAAAACAGCTAAAACTGGTTCAAGTTCTGAAATGGTATTGCGATTACGGCTAACATATTGCGCAGATTCTTGTGCTTGTGCAACTTGTTCACGTAAATCGTCAACCCTATCGACAAGATCATCATCAGCCAATAAATGCATTTGCGCAACCAAGCGATTTATGGTTGCTAATTGTTCTTTGCAATTAGTAACTTGTTGCTGATTTTGTTTATCAATACTTTCCTGAGACGATAACTGTCGTTCAATTTCAGTGCGTCTTGTCGTTAATTTTTGCGCCTCAGCTTCAGGATCGATATCAAAAGCAACCCCTAAATGTTGACCAATAAATTGCCCAACGTTTTGTTCAATTCGTTGTAATTTTTGTAAATCAAATGAGATAGTTGCATAGCGCTCATGTAATTCATCACGTTCGGCAGATAATTTTTCAAGGTGAATCTCACGAGCAGCACGACCAAATAGTGGTACTTTAGGAAAGCTTGAGAATCGCCATTGACGATCGCCCGTTTTGACAAGTACCGCTTTATTCATTTCCTCACAATCAAAAACACTATCATCAAATGATGACGGATCACCTTCGATAAAATAGATATCTTCAGGGTAATCTTCATCACTTGCGGTAAGGTTTTCTAATTGCTGTTTAACTAATGATAAATCTGGTACAACAATAGCTTGTCTTGATGGACCATATAATGCAGAAAAGTAAGGTGCATCATCAATTGTTACATCTTCATAAATTTCAGAAAGTAATACACCATTAAATCGTTCTGCTAACGAAGACAAACGGCCATCATCGACACCACTAGGTTGATTTAGTTGCTCAATTTGAACATCTAATTGGTTGCGTCTAAAACTAATTTGGTCTCGTTCAGTAACAAGTATTCGCTCTTTTTCTAGCAGTTTTTGCATATGTTGAGTGACATCTTGACTGTTATTAAACTGTTCGCTAGTTTGTTCTTGTAAAGCGATTAATGCATCTTGTGCTTTCAACCATAGTGGAGCTTTTTGACGATAATCAGCTATTTTTGATTGAATTTGTTCAAGCTCTTGCCTAAATTCGATACGTTTTTCGCTAGATTCATTAGCTCGTTCGGCTGTTTCGTCTAATTGCAATTCAAGTTCTTGTTTTAAGTCATCTAGTTCATCGTAATTAACTTGGCGTTCAATACGTTTACAAAATTGTGTTAATAACGATTCTGCTTCTTTTTGTTCAAAAAATCGTTGTTCAAGCTCATCTAGTTGTAGCTGTAAATGCTCGGCTTGTTCTGCTTGGTAACATTGTGATGGCCATTGTCTTAATGCTTCTTTAGCTGCCGCAAAAGCGTCACTTCGGGTAACATCGCCAACTAATTTAATCACTAATTGATAAGCACGGTCAAACTGATTAATTGCCGCATCAGATACACTTAATTTTTGCTCGAGTTCAAGAACTTGTTCCGTGATCTCTTTTTGCTTTTCTTCAAACAATTCATAGTGATTTTCAATATTACTAATACCTAATTTTGGTAACTGGCATAATGACTGAGCATTTTTTAACGCCTGTAAGGCCTGTTGGTATTGAATTGCACGTGTTTGTTGAACATCAAGAGCCTGTTGGTAATCAGCTAATTGAGTCTTGATTTCGTCAACTTCTTGTTCTGTTTGTTCTACTTGCTCACGATAGGTTTGGTGCTGTTCATTCGCTTCAAGTACCACTTCGTTTTGTTCTTCTAACTTTAAGTTTAAATCATCTAAATCTGCTTGATAACGGTCAATTTTTTCCTGTTGACGTAACGCAGTTTGCGCTAAATTGAGGTGATCATTAGCAGCCTGTAAATCGGTTTCCAAATCATTTTGCGCATCTTGGTATTCTTTAAGTTCTTTTGCCATTTCAACTTGGTGGTATTGATTGCTTATAAGCAGATCTTGCGTTTTAAACATATCACGACGCAGGCCAAGTACTGATTCTATATGAACTCGGCGTTCATTATTATGGCGCATATAATCAGCTGCCACATAATTAGTTGACTCAGTAATTAAGTGCTTAAATAAGTCACGATCCGATTGTGTTACTCGAATGGCTTCTAACGTCATCCGATTCTCGCGTAATGCGGCTTCCATATCTTGAAAAGCTTTTCGCACACCACTATTTTCTGGTAATAAATAATCACGTAAGGAACGAGTAATAGCACTTGAGATACCACCATAAAGTGAGGCCTCAATCAAACGGTAGTATTTGCTTCTATCGGATGGAGAGCGTAAGCGTTTTGGTAAAATACCAAAATCAAACATAACCGAATGATAATCAGTAATTGAGTTAAATTGTTTAAAGATAATGCCTTCCATTGATTCGGCTTTATCTTTTAACTCTGGTAACGATAAGATTCG
Organism: Gilliamella sp. Imp1-1; assembly: GCF_001690415.1. Classification (NCBI taxonomy): domain Bacteria; kingdom Pseudomonadati; phylum Pseudomonadota; class Gammaproteobacteria; order Orbales; family Orbaceae; genus Gilliamella; species Gilliamella sp. Imp1-1. The sequence goes on along the minus strand of NZ_LZHK01000045.1, from coordinate 105,599 downwards.
CGATTGTTTATCATTTAAACGCTCCGTAACCAACTCTGTTGGGCTTACACTGATAGATAATCCTTGCAATAAAAAAGGCTTGATATCGACTTTTTTGTCCCGCCCTGCTACTTGTTGCAAACGTACACCACAAATAATCCTTTGGTTCCGTGAGTTAATTACGTCCAGCATAGAATAACAGACGCCTGGTTTTAATTTACCATGCAAGCCTTTATCTCGTGAGCCTGATGTGGCTCCAGCTTCGGTTGTATTTCTAAAGTGTAATAAAGTTAAGTCAGGTATTAATGCAGTTACAAATGCCGCCATGGTAGTTGATTTACCAGCACCATTACCACCAGATAATGTCGTAACTAATTGGTCAAGCTCAAAAGTTCGTGCAAAAAAACCATTCCAGTTAATTAGCGTTAATGAGTGAAATTTACCGTGTCCAATCATGATTATTCAGTCTCCTCATTAACATCTTCATCTTGTTCTTCATTATTATCATCTAAAATAAGTGCTGATTCGATTTTAATTGCTTCGCCATCTCGAATTAGGCGTAATTGCGCTTCTTGTGCGTCATCACTACTTCGTACATCTGCACCAAAACGGAAAATTGATTCGTTAATGCGAAAACGGCTACTGTCATTACCAACAATAAAAAAAATCATACCTAGTCGACGCAGGCGATTTAGCGCTGTTTTTACTTTATCAAATAGTTTTTGGCGATCTAAATCTGAACCTGTTGAACGTTGGTTTACTAATCTGAGTAACTTACTTTCATCTGCTAATGAAACCAGTTCATCAAACAATTCTTGTAAGGTAAAAATCCCCTCATGCGCTAATCTCTCGGGACTTAAATACAAATAACAAAGTACTTTGCCAACAAGCATATCAAGCTCCGATAATACTGAACGAGGAATCAATGTTGTTGAGCGAGGACGAAGATAGAAAAATCCTTCAGGCGCACGGATTAGCTCAACATTATAACGTTGATAAAATTGTTCAAGCTCAAGTTGGAAATCCATTAGAAAAGCATGATGATCAAGTTCATCAATACCAATATGACGGCCAGAGCGTAGTAAACTATCCAGTTCTGGAAATATCGGATTAGCAATTGCTTGGGCCAACTTAACGGGCATATATTTATCGATAGAAGCTTGAGAACTAGCGACTATGCGCCCCATAACTTCATCAAGATGATGTGCGGTTTGTTGTGTTTCGAAATCGTTAGTATCTGTTGATGACATGTGCTTGTACCTTAGCTCCATAATCGTTAATAGGTTTCCATTCGGCAGGAATTCCAAGCCAATCATCTTCAGCAATACCGAGACGAATAGCCTGATCAATAAATAATCTCGCTATATCAAAATGTTGTTCGCGTGGGAACTGGGCCAAATAGTTATGAATGGTAGTGCCCATATCAAGTGGTTTATTTTCTTGCTTAAATACCATTAAATTTTGTTCAATATGAGCAATAATATGTTCTTGAATCTCTTCAATCATTTCAAATTCAAGTTCCGAAGGTAATTCTCCTGTTACTTCAGCATCATGTAGTGCCAATTCTTCATCACGCATATCTAGTAAGCGATCGGCATTAGCAAAAGTGAGTGACCAAGGCAAATTAAAGTATCCTTGAATCGATTTTCGTAAGCGTTGCGAAAACACACGATTTTTATCTAAATCAATAGCAGTACGAATAAATTTATGAACATGGCGATCATAACCGATCCAAAGGTCAATCGCTTTTTGCCCCCAACCAATAATTCGATCTAGTTTACCTTGCAGATCCATAACTACATTGTTGATTTTATCGAGTTCTGGATTATCAAGCGTCGCATCTTGTATTAAAAGTAAACTGGCTTGTAATTTATCACCTGCAGCAGCTAAAGTATCTTGTAACTCTCGCAATGTTTGTGATGTTTCAGTCAGTAACCCTTCACAACTGCTAATTGCTGCTTGCCAATCTTGACTTAATAGGGCAGAAATATTTTGTTTAACATCAGCTTGTTGTTCATCCATCACTCGTTGTGTGATATCGATACTGTCAAAAATTTCAGCGACTGAATATTTTAATGGCGCAAAGACATTTCGATGCCAATGTAAATCATCACCACCTTCGACGGCTGCATCTGCAGCTCGTTTTAACTCTTGCGCAACAATAGATAACTGAATGGATAAACGCAGCGTTGAGAATTCACGTTGGCGAATATAATAATCAGAAATACCTATACCTAACGGAGTTAAACGATAAATCGAAAAACCGTCTGTCATTTCACTAGTAAAACGTGTGATCAAACGTTGGCGTACCAAATCATTGATAGCATTATTAGCTCGCACAGTAATAGTGTCTTCACTCTGCTCGAAAATTTGCGAAACATGCCTAAAAGCATCAATTAATTCAGATTCCGTCATTTCACCGTCAAAACGTTCGCTATTTAATACGGCAATAGCCAATAAAAAAGCTAATCTTTCCACAGGCAAAGCGATCGAAAAATCATTCTTTTTTGCCCAAGAGACCAGTTCTGGCACTGATTGGGAAAAATCAATCATAAAAAATCCTTAATTTAAGGAGAGAAAAATCGAATCATACCTCAAAGTTTTATATCTCAAGGTAGAAACAAAAATAACGCCAATTATATAACAATATAGAGTAAATTTGTAATGGAATTCAATGAAAGCATTAAAACTGTTTTATTTAAATTATAGCTATTTCGGTATAGCCTTATAATAATATTAATTAATAAATATTACTCAAATAATTTAAAAATCTTATTTCTTGAATAAAAAATAGATTCCCTACTCGCACATAACCCTATTTATGCTAAAATCAACTTATATACAATAAACTAACATAAGGACGTAACGAAATGCATATCGGTATACCTAAAGAACGGTTAGCCAATGAAGCTAGAGTTGCAGCGACTCCTTTAACTGTTGGACAACTGTTAAAACTGGGCTTTACAGTTTCCGTAGAACAAGGCGCTGGACATGCAGCTCATTATGAAGACCAAGCTTTTATTGATGCTGGAGCCACAATTCAAAACACTCAAGATATTTGGCAAAATGATTTAATTTTGAAGTTTCATGCGCCAAGCGATGATGAAATTTCTTTAATGAAAGAGGGTTCAACCCTTATTAGCTATATTTATCCAGCTCAACATACAGAATTATTAGAAAAATTAGCCGCCAAAAATATTACTGTAATGGCTATGGATTGTGTACCACGTATTTCACGTGCGCAATCTCTAGATGCATTAAGCTCAATGTCTAATATTGCTGGTTATCGTTCAGTTATTGAAGCAGCAAATCAATTTGGTCGATTCTTTACAGGTCAAGTTACTGCTGCTGGTAAAGTGCCTCCTGCTAAAATATTAGTTATTGGAGCAGGTGTTGCTGGCCTTGCCGCCATTGGCGCAGCGGTGAGTTTGGGGGCAATTGTTCGTGCTTTTGACACCCGCCCTGAAGTTGCCGAACAAATTAACAGCATGGGAGCTGACTTTTTAGAGTTAGATTTTGAAGAAGAAGCAGGCTCTGGCGACGGCTATGCTAAACAGATGTCAGCGGCCTTTATTGAAGCTGAAATGGCACTGTTTGCAGAGCAAGCTAAAGATGTTGATATCATCATAACAACAGCACTAATTCCAGGTAAACCAGCTCCAAAACTCATTTCGAAAGAAATGGTTGAGTCAATGAAACCTGGTAGTGTTATTGTTGATTTGGCTGCGTTAACTGGTGGTAACTGTGAATTAACTAAACCAGGTGAAATTTTCGAAACAGATAACAATGTTAAAATTGTTGGTTATACTGATTTAGCTAATCGTATGCCAGCACAAGCATCACAGCTTTATGGTACAAACATTGTTAACCTATTAAAACTACTTGCTAAAGAAAAAGACGGTAATATTGATATCAATTTTGAAGATGTTGTAATTCGTGGTGTAACTGTGGTTAAAGATAAAGAAATCACTTGGCCAGCACCGCCGATTCAAGTATCTGCTCAACCTCAGAAAAAAGCAGCAGAGCCAATTGTTAAACCAGAACCAAAACCAATGGATCCTCGCAAAAAATATGGTATTTTAGCTTTAGTTCTCATTGCTTTCTTCTGGCTTGCAAACTCCGTTCCTGAAAGCTTTTTAGGGCATTTTACTGTATTTGCATTATCTTGCGTTGTTGGTTACTACGTTGTATGGAATGTTACACATTCTTTGCATACACCACTAATGTCGGTAACTAATGCAATTTCTGGAATTATATTGGTCGGAGCAATTCTGCAAGTCAGTGATGATAATGGCTTAACTACGGCAATTGCTTTTGTTGCTATTTTGATTGCTAGTATCAATATTTTTGGTGGATTCTTTGTTACTCAAAGAATGCTGAAAATGTTCCAACGTGGCAAGTAAAGGAGAGCATACATTATGAGTAATGGAATCATTCAAGCAGCCTATGTTATTGCTGCATTACTTTTTATCTTTAGCTTACGAGGTCTTTCCAACCAAGAATCTGCCAAATCTGGTAATATTTACGGTATGATTGGTATGGTAATCGCACTTATTGCAGCAGTTGCAAGTATTAAAGGCGGATTACACTGGATAGTTATTGCAATGATTATTGGTGCTGTAATTGGTTTATATTTGGCTAAAAAAGTTGAAATGACTCAAATGCCAGAACTTGTTGCACTACTTCATAGCTTTGTTGGAATGGCTGCTGTTCTAGTTGGTTTAAACAGTTATTTAGATCCACACATTCAAAATTTTCAAGGTGGAGAGTTAACTGTACATTTAGTAGAGATTTTTGTTGGTGTCTTTATTGGCGCAGTAACCTTCTCTGGCTCTGTTGTCGCATTTGGTAAATTAAATGGACGCATTAGCTCAAAACCATTATCAATTCCAAATAAACATTATTGGAATTTAGCAGCAATTGTTGTTTCTATCATTTTAATGTTTACTTTTGTTGAAGTAAAAAGTGGCGCTGGTGCAACAATTAGTTTGTTGATCATGGCAATTATTGCATTCGTGTTTGGTTTCCATCTTGTTGCTTCAATTGGTGGTGCTGACATGCCTGTTGTTATTTCAATGCTAAATTCTTATTCAGGTTGGGCAGCAGCAGCAGCAGGCTTTATGTTAGGCAACGATCTACTAATTGTAACTGGTGCGTTAGTTGGTTCATCAGGCGCAATTCTTTCATATATTATGTGTAAAGCGATGAACCGCTCATTTATAAGTGTTATTGCTGGCGGTTTCGGTAGCGATGGTAGTACAGCCAGTTCATCAGATGAAGAACAAGGTGAATACCGTGAAATGCAACCAGCCGAAGTTGCACAAACTTTAAAAGAAGCTCGCTCAGTTATTATTGTTCCTGGATATGGTATGGCAGTTGCTCAAGCGCAAGGTGCTGTAAGTAATATTACAGAAAAACTACGTGCAATGGATATTGAGGTGAGATTTGGTATTCACCCTGTTGCAGGACGTTTACCTGGGCATATGAATGTATTATTAGCCGAAGCAAAAGTCCCTTATGATATTGTATTAGAAATGGATGAAATCAACGATGACTTCCCTGATACTGATGTGGTTTGGGTAATTGGAGCTAACGATACAGTCAACCCAGCGGCAGAAGAAGATCCAAATAGCCCAATAGCAGGCATGCCTGTTCTTGAAGTTTGGAAAGCAAAAACGGTTGTTATTTCTAAACGCTCAATGAATACTGGTTATGCAGGTGTACAAAACCCACTATTCTTTAAAGAAAATAGCTATATGCTATTTGGTGATGCTAAAGACAGTGTTGAAAAAGTACTACAAAACCTTTAAGTATCACTAAAAGTATTACTGCGGCTTTTGCCGCAGTTATTTCTAAAATAAGCACTTAATTTAAATTCACCTTAGCTAAAAAATCGATTATTTGATCCGTTATTTCACGGTGTATCTCTGTCCTTGTGCGATTCCCACCATCTTTACAAATGATTGCTTCTCCTTTAGCCTCTTGCTCTAAAATATCTATAGCATCTGATTTACAAATTTGCATGAAACTAAAATGCGTTGCATCAGGGATAACAATATAAGTTGATAATGATTTTGAAAGAAACTGTTGTAAATAACCAGATTCTAGCTCTACATTCATATCACCAACATCAATACCAGCGCCAATGATTAAAGAAGGAAAAGCAATATTTTTCAAACTATCTGCAGTAAATCCTCTAACTAATCCAGCATCTAAAGAAATAAATGACTTTATTCTCTGATCTGACATGTTTTTATTTAATTGTGGGTTATCCAGTCCAAGTTCATTTACTAACTGGCAAGCTTTTAAATGTGAATGTATAGTGCAATCTTGTTTAAAAAGATCTGTATCAAACCTTGCTCCAGCAAGTGCAGCTACTGTCCAACCGCCAAGAGAATGTCCAATAGATGAAATTTTATTCATATCAATATAGTTTGCCAAAAACTCATCTATTTGTAACGCATCAATAGTTTTACTTAGATCTTGAGGACGTAACCACAATTTAGTAGATTAAGTAATATCTTTATTAAAATAAGTAGTTCCCGGATGATTTGGTGCAGCAACAATATATCCCCTATCTGCCAGTTCATAAGCAAGCCAATTTAAACTTTGCCAACTTCCTCCATAACCATGCGAAATAACAATCAAAGGATGTTTACGATAATTTGAAATAGATGCTGCATTAGGAATGACTTTAGAACCGTAAAAAACGGCATTATCGCCAATAGCTACTGCTCTTTGTTGAGCATCTGTCGGATACCATATTGCAATATTTAAAGGTCTACTGTCTTCTTTGCTATAATAGATTTCCTTAAATCCCACATTTGAATAAGCATAGTTGAAAAAGGGAAAGGACAAAATAAGCGAATAAAGCAAAAAGTATAGTTTAGTCATGAAATTAATTTCTATTTAACAATGTTTCTCTTTTTTTTAATGCTACAGTATGAATAACAAAAACACAATAAATAGTAATAGTAAAAATCAGTAATTAGTAGATATTCTTATTGAAAATAATTAATTGCTAAACAGCATAAAATTTTAATATTACGACCAAATTAGAATTTTGAGATTGGATTTGGGGTAGTATAACGATTAATGACTATCTTTTTTGATTTGTTCTTTATGATATAAATAATAAGCTCCACGAGACACCATTCTTAGTTGAAAAATAAGATCTTCAATTAATTTTTGTCTTTGTACTGTGTCAAAATCAATTGCTTCAGCTCCCGCATTAAAAGCAATAGTGACCATCGCTTCTGCTTGAGCTTCATTATAATGGTGAGGCATTTGGTTAGCATTATCAAGATAATCCACAAGTTCGACAATAAAGTGTTGAATTTCACGGGCAATAGCAGATCGAAAAGCGGCTGACGTCCCCGCTTTTTCACGAAGAAGTAATAAAAAGACCTTCGGATTCTTATCAATAAATTCAATGAATGTGGTCACCGATGTCCGTAATACACTACCACCTTTTTCAATACGCTTACGTGCTTGTCGCAATAATTGACGAAGAGTTAAACCGCTTTCATCAACCATGGCTAAACCCAACTCATCCATATCACGAAAATGACGATAAAATGAAGTAGCAGCGATTCCAGCTTCACGCGCTACTTCTCGCAAACTTAAACTTGTAAAACCTTGCTCAGCATTAAGTTGATTAAATGCTGTTTCAATTAAAGTACGGCGAGTTCTTTCTTTTTGTTGAGCACGAACACCACCGGTCTTGATATTTTTCATTTGATAGCTCAGTTATAATATTTTTGATTTACTACCTACCCCTAAATTGATTTGATTAATAATCGTTCTTTCTCAGCAAATACTTTAGGCATATGCTCCCGGATTGTTTTAGCTATTGTTTCATAACGGGAACGTAATGGTGAACCAGGACGATAAATAAGAGCAATGCTGCGTACAGGTACAGGATCAGTACAAGGAATATAGCAAATATTATCACGAATTCGCTCGTTAGGTATAGCAAGTTCAGGAAATAAAGTAATACCGCGACCAGCAGAAATCATACTCCTAAGCGTTTCAAGACTAGTAGCTTTAAATTGTTTATCTTCATCAACTCCAACTTGAAAACAGTATCCCATTGCATGATCTCGTAAACAGTGACCATCTTCTAACATTAAGAATTTTTTACCTTTTAAGCTAGAAAGTTTAACTGTATTTTTGCTAGCTAATTCATCAGTAGCAGGAACAGTTAAAAACATGGGTTCATCAAATAAAGGTAGTTCAATAAATTGTGATGTTTCTTTGACTTGTGCAATGATTGCGCAATCAAGCTTGCCGCTTTCGAGTTGAGCAACAATATTGGCGGTTTGTGCTTCGTGCAAGTAAAGTTCCAACTGAGGAAAAAAGTCATGTAAAACTGTAATGACATGAGGTAAAAGATAAGGCGCTATAGTAGGGATCAGGCCTATATGCATTGGTCCAGACATTTCTTCACCTTGACGGCTAGCCATTTCTTTTAAAATTTGGATATTACGCAAAATCTCTTTGGCTTGTTCAACTAGCATCATACCAGTTTGAGTAAATAGTACTTTGCGACTTGTGCGCTCTAATAACATTACGCCTAATTCATCTTCTAATTTTCTAATTTGACCACTGAGAGTTGGTTGACTCACATTGCAAGCATCAGCAGCTTTACGGAAATGGCGAAATTCAGCTAACGAAACAAAATATTCCAAATCACGAATGTTCATAATGTCCCCAATAAGTTATCAGTTAATGGTATATACTCAAATAACTTCTATTATGTAATAGTTATAACAAATAACATCAAAAGCGCTTTATAATTTATCAAATTATAAAGCGTTATTAATTATATTTTGTGATACAAATAAGTAAAAAGAAGTTCTGAGTACAGTTTTATTCCATCTTAATTAGCTAATTAAATACACTAATCAGAGTAAAACAAAGTTTATTTTTTTATTAGATGTTGTTAATATTACTATACGAAACACTATTGTTGATAATTATGTTTAAAAAATCAAATAGAATATTTAAGTCATCTAAAAAAATACAATTTTATTGAACGAAAAAATACCAATTCCAAGAAAAATGAAAACTTATTAGCAATTACTATATAATTGCGCGCTATATTATTATGAAGCAAAAAAACTTTTTGAGGTGCACCATTTTTAAACAAGTTTCACGCTTTTATCGAAAGTTTTTTCACAATGAAGACAAACAAAAAGCTAGCTATGTGTCCATTTCCCGTAATGAACATAATATATCTCGCAAAGAGATTAGTGAAAACGCATTAAAAGTCCTTTATCGATTAAATAAACAAGGATACGAAGCCTATCTAGTTGGGGGATGTATCAGAGATCTTATCTTAGGTAAAACGCCAAAGGATTTTGATATCACAACTAATGCTACACCAGAACAAATTCAGAAAATTTTCCGTAACTGTCGTTTAGTAGGAAGGCGATTTCGTCTTGCTCATATTATGTTTGGGAAAGAAATTATTGAAGTTGCAACATTCCGTGGTGACCACGACTCTCAAAAAGGACAAACCAATATATCCAAACGTTCGCAGTCAGGTATGCTATTACGTGATAATGTCTACGGAACCATTGAGCAAGATGCTATCCGTCGGGATTTTACTATGAATGCACTTTACTATAATGTAAATGATTTTACTTTACGTGATTATTGCGGAGGATTAGAAGATTTACAAAAAGGCATTATTCGATTAATTGGCGATCCGCAAACACGTTATCGAGAAGATCCTGTTAGGATGCTAAGGACAGTCCGTTTTGCTGCAAAACTGAATATGAAAATTGAACTAGCTACTGCTAAGCCAATTAAACAGCTTGCATCATTATTAAGAAACGTACCTTCAGCACGACTTTTTGATGAGTCCCTTAAATTATTACAAACTGGGAATGGTTACAAAACTTATAAGTTACTAAGAGAGTATGGCCTTTTTGAACAACTATTTCCTGTTATTGAGCATCTATTTGCTAACAATCCAAACAGTTATTTAGAGAAAATCATCGAACAAGTTTTAAAAAATACTGATTATCGCATTGCCAACAATAAGCGAATTAATCCAGCATTTTTGTTTGCAGTTTTTTTCTGGTATCCAATAATTGAACAAACACAAGCAACGTGTATCGAAAGTGGTTTGCCATTTCATGATTCGTTTTCGATGGCAATTAACGAAGTACTAAGTGAACAATGTAAAAGTATTGCTATACCTAGACGCTTAACGAGCATCATGGGTGATATTTGGCGTTTACAGCTACGAATGAAGAAACGGAATGGTAAACGAGCGTTTGCCATTTTAGAACATCCTAAGTTTAGAGCTGCTTATGACCTTTTAGAAATGCGAGCCTCAATCGAAAAAGGAGAGCTCTTGCAGTTAGCTAGGTGGTGGGATGAGTTTCAAAATACTACAGCCGAAAAAAGAATAGCAATGGTAAAACAGCTTAATAAAATAAATAAACGCATAGGGAAACGTTAATTTTTAATTCGCACTTTTATAAATAACCGCTATAATGCTGCAATTAAAATAATCAAAAATAGCTTTAGAATCATTGATGAAAAATTTAACGCCTTCTCTTATTGCTATAGCCGTTACTCTTTTTTTGTATAATAGCTCTAGTTATGCTTTAGATTTACCTAAAACCGTTGTAAGCAATAATCCTCAATGCCTTATAGACGTTCCTAAGTTTGATCGCCTTTTAGTTAATGGAGATATAGATACTTTACCCGTAAATGCTGAAGCTAATCAACTTGAAGCAATCTACCCTAATATTGCTATATATAAAGGTGAAGTATTAATAGAACAAGGCAACCGAACGGTTCAAGCAGACAAAGTAACAATTGATACTCAAGATAGTAATAATAGAATAGTAACATTAGAAGGTGATATTACTTATCAAGATAATTTAATAAAAATGAAAGGCGATAAAGCATCAATGAATCTAAATAACAATGATGCAGATATGATCCCAAGTGAGTATCATCTTGTCAATAGGCTTGGTCGTGGTAATGCAGATAAAATGCAACTTGAAAAAAATCGTTATGTTATTTTAAAAAAAGGTAGTTTTACATCTTGTCCTATTAATGACAGCACATGGGATATTAAAGGAACGACTGTTATTCATGATAACGAGGAGCAATTTCTAGAGGTCTGGAACGCTGTATTTAGTATTGGTAAAGTGCCTGTTCTATACTCGCCTTATTTACAATTACCAACCGGTAATAAACGCCGTTCAGGATTATTAATGCCGAATTTCGGCTATGACAGTATCGATGGCATTGATTTTTCAATACCTGTTTATTGGAATATTGCACCAAATTATGATGCAACCTTTACCCCAAGAGTATTAGAAAAACGTGGTCTACAATTGCAAACAGAATTTCGTTATTTAAACGAAATAGGTTTAGGTACAATTGCATTTGACTGGCTTCAACACGATACTAAATATAATGAAGATAGAGACAATCGTTTTAATGGTAACAATTATGACGACAATCGTCACCGTTGGTTATTTCATTGGAAAAATGATGAATTAATTAACTATAATTGGCGCTTTTATGCAGATACAACTCGAGTCAGTGACAATCAGTATCTTACAAACTTAAGTTCTAAATACGCCTCCCAAACTGCAGGATATTTAACGCAGTATTATAAAATTGCTTATAATGATGAAAATTGGGATATTATGTTAGGCTATCGACACTTTCAACCATTCCATTCAGAATTAAAAAATTCACTTTATCAAACTCAACCACAATTGGATATGAGCTATTATAATAATGATTTGGGGCCATTTAAATTTAGAGTATTCTCTCAAGTATCTCACTTCTTGACGTCTGGAAAAAGTAAACCTAAAGCATGGCGAGCACATTTTGAACCAACGCTTAATTATACTTTATCCAATTCTTGGTCATCATTAACCACTGAAACTGGGATTATGGCAACTCATTATAATCAAGATAATATCAATAAAAATATTGAACAATATAAATATTTAGATAAAAAGGTTAATCGTTTTTTGCCTAAGTTTAGCATTGATGGTAAAGTTATCTTTGAGCGTGATGTTCCTTTTATTAATGGCTATACGCAAACCTTAGAGCCTCGAGTAAAATATATCTATATTCCCTATCGAAATCAATCTAATATTAGCGACTATGATTCCACTATATTACAGTCGGATTATATTGGTCTATTTAGAGATCAACCATATAGTGGTTTAGATAGGATTGCTTCAACCAATAAAATATCAACTGGTGTAACAACACGATTTTATGATAATAATAAGGTTGAAAAATTTAACTTATCTATTGGGCAAATTACTTATTTCACCAAATCAAAAACGAGTGAACATAATAATGATTTAGATGAAAACTCCGATACAGGCAGTATTACCTGGGCATCGGATAACTTTTGGCGTATAAGTAATGATATAATCTTTAGAAGTGGCGTTCAGTATGATACTCGAATTGATACAATTTCATTAGCCAATGTAATATTTGAATACCGGCCAACTGGCGATAAGTTAATCCAATTATCATACCGCTATGCAAACCGTAACTATATTGATACTGTCGATAAGAATCCATTTTATAGAGGCTATAGACAAGATATTTCACAGGCTGGAATGATGACCGCTTGGCCATTATCGCAAACATTCAATGCTGTTGGTTCATATTATTATGACGTTAAATTAGAACAAACTACAGATGGTTCTATCGGATTGAATTATAGTGATTGTTGTTGGGGAACAACAGTACAATATGGTAGAAAATTGACGGACTGGGATAATACTTCTCGCAAAAGTAAGTATGAAAATAAACTATCGATTAACTTCGAATTAAAAGGATTGGGTAGCAACCGAGATACCAAAGCTAAAATGCTTAATTTTGGTAAACTACCATATAATACAGCATTTGAATAAAATATTTTTTTAACTGTAAGATTACCAATAAATTTATTACAAGCTGTCTATGCTGAAAAACAAAATGAGTTAAGTGAATATGAAATTATTAAAACTATTTATAGCATTAAATCTAAGCATAACTTTAGGAATTATAACTCCGTTATCTGCCAATGCTGCTCCGAAAGTTGTAGAACAAGTTGCTGCGGTTGTTAATAACAATGTCATTTTAGAAAGTGATGTTAATGATATGTTAAAAACGATTAAAGCTAGCTCAGATCCTAAAAATCTACCTAATGATAAAATACTTAGACAACAAATTATTGAACGTTTAATTATCGAAAATCTAATTTTACAAAAAGCAGCTAAAGCTAAAATTACAGTTAGTGATGACGAGGTAACTGAAGCTATTAATAGAATTGCAGCAGAAAATGGTATGAGTGTCGACCAACTTAGAAGTAGACTTTCGATGATGAGAATAAGTTATGGTGCCTATCGTGAAAGAATTCACAATGATATGCTAATAGATAAGACTCGAATGCATGAAGTTAGATCAAGAGTCAAAATTTCAGAAAAAGAAATAGAAAATTTAGCAAAAAATATTGCTCGTCAACCAACCAATAATATTGATGTAAAAATAAGCCATATTTTGATTTCTGTTCCAGAAAAAGCATCAAAACAACAAATTGATAATGCAACAAATAAAGCACGAGATATCATTAATCGGGCTCAAAAAGGGGAAAGTTTTGCTAAATTAGCCACTTCATATTCAAACGATGATTTTGCATTGAAAGGTGGTAGTATGGGTTGGCATAAACTTAATGAATTACCTACTATCTTTGAAGAGCGATTAGTACGAGCTACAAAAGGTAGTATTATTGGACCTATCCGTTCTGGGGTTGGTCTACATATTCTAAAAGTTGATGATACTCGTTCAGAAGCACCAAGAACCTTCACAATTGAAGAGGTAAATGCACGCCATATACTGATTAAAACAAATGTATTAGTCACCGACCAAATTGCAAAACAAAAGCTAAGTGATATCCGTAAATCAATTACTAGTGGAGCCACAACTTTTGAAGCAGCAGCTAAAGCTAACTCTGAAGATACAGGCTCGGCAAGTAAAGGAGGAAACTTAGGTTGGAACCGTCCTGAAATTTATGATAATGGTTTTAGAACGGCTCTGATTCAGTTAAAGAAAGGAGAAATTAGCCAACCAATAAAATCGGCTTATGGCTGGCATTTAATTCAATTAATTGATAAAAGACAAGCTGATGGAACAAATGCAATGAATAAAGATCAAGCTTATCGACTTATTTTTAATCGTAAATTTTCTGAAGAAGCCCAAGTATGGATTCAAGAAATAAAAGGTGACGCTTATATTAAAATCACAGGTGAAGATAAACATGAATAACCGTGTTCACCAAGGGCATTTTGCCCGTAAAAGATTTGGGCAAAATTTTTTACATGATGATTACATTATAGAAAGTATTGTTTCAGCTATACAACCTAAAAAAGATCAAGCACTAGTCGAAATCGGTCCCGGGCTTGCGGCATTAACCATACCTATCAGTAAACATATTGATCATTTGACAGTTATAGAGATAGATAGAGATCTAGCTAATAGATTAATTGAAAATCCATTTTTAAATAATAAATTAACGGTTATTGAACAAGATGCCCTAACCTTTGACTTTAATCAGTTAGCCGATCAATTAGGTAAACCATTAAGAGTATTTGGTAACTTACCTTATAATATCTCGACACCGTTAATGTTTCATTTATTTGAACATACAAATATCATCACTGACATGCATTTTATGCTACAAAAAGAAGTGGTAACTCGATTAGTTGCATCGCCTAACAGTAAACATTACGGTAGATTGAGCGTTATGGCTCAATATTATTGTCAGATCATTCCTGTTCTTGAAGTACCACCAACATCATTTAAACCAGCCCCAAAAGTTGACTCTGCTGTAGTTAAATTAGTACCTTATAAAGAAAAACCTTATCTTGTTAATGATATAAGAATACTTTCTCGCGTAACTACAGAGGCATTTAACCAACGACGAAAAACTATCCGTAACAGCTTAAGTAATCTGTTTACGGTTGAACAATTAAATGACTTAAATATTGATCCTAATTTACGTGCCGAAAACTTAACAGTACAACAATACTGTCAACTTGCAAACTCATGGAGTTAACAGGATGGCGAACTTACTTATTGGTGATATTCATGGTTGTTATGATGAGTTTATGCGTTTACTTGAAAAAGCAAAATTCTCATCATCGGATATTTTATGGCTAACAGGAGATCTAGTTGCTAGAGGCCCAAAATCATTAGAAGTTCTAAGATTTGTTAAACATAATGCTAACCAAATTCGATTAGTGTTAGGTAATCATGATCTACATTTATTATCAATTTATGCCAATGTTACTCTTTCTAAAAAGAAGGATAATCTTGATGAGATTATTCGTGCACCAGATTTTTGTGAATTAATGGAGTGGCTACGTAGACAGCCATTGGTTCAAATTGATGATTCATTAAAGTTAATTATGACCCATGCTGGCATTTCACCACAATGGGATATCGAAACACTAAAAAAATGTGCTTATGAGCTAAATATTATGTTATCTAGTGATTCCTATATCCTATTCCTTGATAAAATGTATGGTAACTTTCCTGATGAATGGTTTCCTGAACTACAAGGTTTAGATAGGTTGCGTTATATTGCTAATGCATTAACTCGTATGCGTTTTTGTTATGAAGATGGTCGGCTAGATTTTTATTATAAAAAATCACCTGAGAAAGCACCTTCAAAACTTAAACCTTGGTTTTCATTACCAAGCAAAATTCCAAACGAGTATGGAATTGCTTTTGGTCATTGGGCAGCATTAAATGGGAAAGGTACACCAGATAATATTTATGCACTTGATACAGGATGTTGTTGGGGGGGGAAATTAACGTGCTTACGATTTGAAGATAAAAAATACTTTAAAAAGAAAAATATTGAAGTAAAAAATTAGATAAACTATCTATGAAAGGATCATTTATTATGTCTGCTTTATCTGTCATTAAATCAATATGGAAAGTAATTAACTTAATAAGAGAAATATTTCTTAATCTAATATTTCTAATTATTATTATTTTAACCTTTAGCGTCATCGCATTAGTCAAAGAAACACAAAAACAAGAAATTATTCCACAATATGGAACATTGGTATTGGATATTGAAGGAGTAGTTGTTGACAACACATTATACGGTGATGAAATTTATGCTTTACAAAGCAAAATCTACGGTAAAAAAGTAAATACCTCTCGTGAAAATAGTTTATTTGAATTAACTCAAAAAATAGCTCAAGCCACAGCAGATCCAAAGATTACAAGCATGGTTCTTAAATTAGATCATTTTGTTGGTGCTGATGTGAGTTCGCTACAGTATATTGGTAAATATTTAACCAAATTTAGTAAGGCGAATAAACCAATTTATGCTTATGGTTCTAACTTCAATCAAAGCCAATATTATTTAGCCAGCTATGCTGATAAAATATATTTAACACCACTTGGCTCAGTTAATGTATATGGTCTAGCGACCAACAATCTATACTATAAAACTTTGCTTGATAATTTAAAAATTAACACACATGTTTTTAGAGTAGGAACCTACAAATCAGCCATCGAACCATTTATTCGTGATGATATGTCAGAAGAAGCAAAAAGCAATACGACACGTTGGTTAACACTTATGTGGAACAATTATCTTCAAGACATTTCAACACAACGGAAAAAGGCCGATACCCAATTGGTTCCGACTCCAGAGACTATGTTGACCAATTTAAAAGTGGCTAATGGTAATATGGCTCAATATGCTATGTCTAATGGATTGGTCGATGAAATTGCATCTAGCTATCAATTTGAATCTGAGCTTAATCAGCAACATCAAATCAGCATTTATGACTATCAACTTAAGTCAAAAGATACAAATTTAGATAGTGATAATGGAAGCAACAAACCATTAATTGCGGTTGTATTTGTAAATGGTACTATTACCGATGGTGAAAATAGTAGTAATATCGCTGGTAGCCAAGACATTGTTGAACAATTGAGAAAAATCCGTAAAAACTTAAATAAACATAACACACAAGCAATAGTATTACGAGTAAATAGCCCAGGAGGGAGTGTGGATGCGTCAGAAGCAATTCGTAGTGAATTAGAAGCGTTACGTGATTACCAGATTCCTGTAGTTATCTCTATGGGAGGAATGGCTGCATCGGGTGGATACTGGATATCAACCGCATCAGATTACATAGTTGCAAGCCCAAATACAATTACTGGTTCTATCGGTATTTTTGGTATTATTCCAACATTCGAAAAATCTTTATCTCATATTGGTGTTTATAGCGATGGTGTAACTACATCTCCACTAGCAAGTAATAACTTTGCGCAAGATCTACCAACCGAAATGAATCAATTAATTCAATTAAATATTGATAGTGGCTATCAAACATTTATTTCGTTAGTATCAAAAGCACGAAATATGACAACTGAACAAGTCGATAAAATTGGACAAGGACAAGTTTGGCTTGGTTCAGAAGCAAGTAAAATTGGACTTGTTGATAAATTAGGTGACTTTGATGATGCCATTGAAACAGCAGCAACATTAGCTAATTTAACTGATTATGAGATCGACTGGCAAAAGCCAAAGGGAAATTGGTTTAATGCATTTTATTCAAATATGATAGCCATGTTGCCTAAATCAACGGCAGAAATATTTTTTGAACAACTTCCTGAAGCAAAACAACTTAAACAGCATGTTTCTTTATGGAATAAGTTTAATGATCCGCAAAATCGCTATATTTATTGCTTAAATTGTGCTGATGTTCGTTAATATACTTTTGCTTATTATCTGCTACTATTGTGGCAGATAATAATTTTTTTCTCACTCTAATTTATAATTTGTGGGAAAACGTGAGTTGTTTATACTACACGGTTAAAATAATCCTCTAAACTACTTATACTTATAAGTCATATTATTGAAAAGTTGCTTAAAATTTGGTTTTCTCTCTTTCAAATTACTAAATATTTGCTTATTATCTGGTATGTTGATTAAAGGATAAATACGTCTTTTGCCTTCCAATTCATTTGAAGATAAGTTAGTTTAGTATATTTTTGATTGATACGATGATTATTACAAATTTTAACAAATGAGATACTGCGAATTTTCAATTAATCATAAAACAGATATAAAATCTTGAATATTTTTTACAAAAATATAACCTAAAAAATGAATAGTTATGTAAATACCTTATAGTTAGTTCACAACTTAAGTTAAAATTTGTTGCCTGTTTTAGTGTTTTATATCCAATGAGACTCTTGTCAATTAGCCACAAAAAGCGCAAATAATTCCTACAATTAAATATATATCTTATTTATCTTTCGTGTATTTCACTAGCAGGTAGAAGTTTAACTCCTGGATTCAAACATGAAGTGCAATTTTAAACACGGTGGAGTGAAGAAAGTAGAAAGGCGATTTATACTAGCACCTTCGCACCACCACAGTTTGGAGATTGCTATGTATTATAATCACCTTTCTAGGAAGGAAAGATACCAAATTTTCGTATTATTACAAGCCGGAAAGAATATAAAAAGAGATAGCCCAGCTACTCAATAGACATCCTTCGACAATAAGTCGAGAGATAAAAAGAAACTCAAAACCTAATCAAGCCTATCAAGCACATGATGCGGTAACCCTAGCTAGGAAAAGGCGAAAAAACAGCGGTAACGGTAAGCCAATAGAGTCTTCGGTATGGCGCCAAGTTGAAAAATACCTCATGCTTTATTACAGCCCAGAGCAGATTGCTGCACGTTTAAAGAAAGTCAGCGTCCAATCAATCTATAACTATCTTTATCAAAATAAAGCGCGCTATGAACAATTCAAACCTTATCTAAGGCGAAAAGGCAAAGCCTATAGGCATTGTAAGGCACCGAGTATTAAAGAAGGAGACCGCCGTTATAAACGGTCAATTACACAACGTCCAAGTTATGTAGAAAGCCGGAAAACGCGAGGACATTGGGAGGGAGATACGATTATTAGCCGTAAAGACAAGCAAGCATTGGTGACATTAGTTGAACGCAAAACAGGGCTAGTATTAATTGGGCACCTCAATCAACGTACCGCCTCCGAAACGAGAGATATGATAATAAAATTGCTAACGCCGTTTAAAAAAATGGTTAAAAGCATCACCATTTGATAATGGAACCGAATTTAATTATCATCATGCTATTGAGCATTATTTAAACGCCGCCGTGTACTTTGCGGAGCCTTATAAAAGCTGGCAAAGAGGCACAAATGAAAACACCAATGGCTTAATACGTCAGTTTATACCAAAGTCAGCGGCCATTTCATTAGTTGACGACAAACAGATAAAGAAAATACAATATCTATTGAACACAAGCCCAAGAAAACGGCATAAGTTTAAAAGCCCTGCCGATTTTTATTCTAAGGAGTTAAGAAGAATTGCACTTCATTGTGTAATCTAGGACTGTTATTGATAAAAATTAAATAAAATCAATATTCTATATGAATATTTTTTGCTTTTCATCTTATTGCTTCATTAACATCAAAAAAATATTTAAAATTTAATAATGAAGGTATTAATTGTAAAATTGAAAAAAGTATTAATAATTCAAACTAAAATAATCAGTAAAAATAGCGTACAATAGCGCAATATTAAACACAGGCTTATTATAAATAGATTAGGAATTTAGTATGACCGGCAAATTTATTGTCGTCGAAGGGCTTGAAGGGGCAGGTAAGACCACCGCTATTGATATCGTTGCTCGTATTTTAAATCGACACAATATTGGTGATTTGCAGTTTACTCGAGAGCCAGGTGGAACAGCGATTGCTGAAGCATTACGCAATATTATTAAAAATGGTTTAGATAATGAGCTTTTGACTGATAAAGCCGAATTATTGATGTTATATGCCGCACGTATTCAGCTGATCGATAATGTAATTAAACCAGCACTTCATGCAGGTAGATGGGTTATTGGTGATCGTCATGACTTATCAACGCAAGCTTATCAAGGTGGTGGGCGCCAGTTAGATAAAGTTTTTATGATGACATTGAAAGAACAAGTGTTAGGTGATTTTAAACCTGATCTTACTTTATATTTGGATATTGATCCTCAAATAGGATTAATGCGAGCAAGATCTCGAGGTAAACTCGATCGTATCGAGCAACAGTCATTGCCGTTTTTTGAACGAACTCGTCAAAGTTATTTAGAACTTGCTAAACAAGATAAAACCATCATTACAGTTGATGCAGGAAAATCAATCGACAATGTGAATGGGCAAATTGAACAAATTTTAACTGCATGGTTAACTAAACAGGTTGATATTGAATGATCTTAAATGACTATCCTTGGCTTTCGTTGCCGTATCAGCAATTAGCTTCTGGAATTATGCACAAACGAGCTCATCATGCTTTATTAATTAATTATGTCCAAGGTAGTGGTGAAGATGAGTTTGTTTCAAAGATTGCAAGCCGTTTATTATGCCAATCTTCACAACAATTGGAGCCGTGCTTAAACTGCCATAGTTGCCAATTATTTTTGTCTCACCATCATCCTGATTATTATGTAATAACTAATGAACAATCTAAACAGTCAATAGGTATTGATCAAATCCGTAAAATATCAAACAAAGTTTACGAAAAATCTCAGCAAGGTGGAAATAAAGTCATTTGGATAAAAAATGCAGCTTTAATGACCGAAGCTGCCGCCAATGCATTGTTAAAAACGTTAGAAGAACCACCAGAAAACACATATTTTATTTTAAGTGATGAACATAACAGCAAATTGCTTCCAACAATTCATAGTCGCTGTTTTTCTTATTTTTTACCTATTCCTAAATTGGAACAATCCATTGAATGGTTAAAAAGTCAACGCGATCAGCAATACAGCGATAATGAGCTTGCCTCAGCGTTATTATTGAGCGAAAATGCACCTCTAAAAGCACTTGCACTATTGGTACCGGAAAAGTGGCAACAACGAAAAGCATTTTGTGATCATTTATTAGAAGTTGTACCACAAAACAATTATTGGCAATTGGCTAAAACCTTTGATCATGAAGAATTTATTGAAAGAGTTATTTGGTTTTGTGCTTTATTAAGTGATGCGCTTAAAGCGAAGCAAAAAGTGGGGCGTTTTATTGTTAATCGTGATCAAGTCCCATTGGTTCGACTGCTTGCCACTAAAAGCAATGAAAAAATTTCTGAGCTCTATAATTTATGGTTGCAGGCAAGAAATCAGTTATTAACTGTTACTGGATTGAATAAAGAACTGATTGTTTATAATGTACTTGCTCAATCAGAATTGATTAGCTAGCCAAAAGTAAAGTATTTTATAAAGGGTTTCGTCAAAAATTTTCAGTAAAGTATACTGTTAAGTAATAAGGATTGCAGTGAGTTATTTATCTATAGAGTTTGGTTTACTCTTTATCGCTTTCTTTGCCTTGTATTGGGGATGTCACTTATCACCCAAAATACAAAATATTCTACTTTTAGTAGCAAGTTATCTTATTGTTGGCAGTTATAGCTGGCAATTTTCGCTTATCCTTTTTATTTATACTTGTGCAATCTATTTGTTCTCAGTACTGATTGCTACATCTGAACGTCACTCAAAACGGTGGTTAATTTTAGGATTATGCTTATCAATAATTAATCTGGCGTTGTTTAAATATTTTGATTTTTTTCGTTATGAGTTGCAGGATCTGCTTAATTTATTAGATTTACCAGTTTTACTACCTGTTATAACCGTACTAATTCCAATAGGCATCTCATTTTATACTTTCCATTCGGTAAGTTATTTAGTCTCGGTAAAAAAGAAAGAGTTACCCGTTGCTAACTTTTGGGATTTTGCCTTATTTTTGTCTTTTTTTCCAAGTATTATTGCGGGTCCGATTAATCGAGCTAAAGAATTTTTACCTCAAATTAGCATCAGTCAGCCTCGTAAAATTCTAGAACCATTTCGTGCATTTATGCTGCTTATCTTGGCT
Source organism: Gilliamella sp. Imp1-1 (assembly GCF_001690415.1). Lineage (NCBI taxonomy): Bacteria > Pseudomonadati > Pseudomonadota > Gammaproteobacteria > Orbales > Orbaceae > Gilliamella > Gilliamella sp. Imp1-1. The sequence goes on along the minus strand of NZ_LZHK01000045.1, from coordinate 83,662 downwards.
GTAATCAAGGTTTACTGCTTAGGTGGTTTAATTAATGAATATTGGGTTAAACCAATATTTGCTAACCCGTTAGAATTTAGTGTAATTGATTTACTAGTAGGTCTTTATGCTTATGCAATGCAAATTTATTTAAATTTTTCAGGGTATACTGATTTAGTTACAGGTATTGCCTTATTGCTAGGATTTCGTTTACCAATTAACTTTAATCTCCCTTATTTAGCATTAAATTTGAGAGATTTTTGGTCACGTTGGCATATTAGCTTATCTCGTTGGATTCGCGATTATATTTATATTCCTTTAGGAGGAAGTCGTCGAGGTTTTATTCGGACTCAAATCAATGTTATGTTGGCAATGTTACTATCTGGATTATGGCATGGTGCTGGCATTAATTTTATTATTTGGGGGGCATGTCACGGCATTGGTATTGTGGCTCTTAACATTGGCGATCGTTATTTTGGGCAAGGTTGGATAGCTACACGTTCACCATGGATAGCACGGTTATTAACATGGCATTATGTCTGTTTCACCTGGTTATTTTTTAATAGTGACAGTTTACCTGATGCAGTAGATTATATGACAGCATTAATGCATAACTTCTTGATAGAACCGCATCATGTAGGGGCATTTTTAGTGATTTGTTTCATTTACTTTACCTACCCGATGTGTAAAACTTTTACTGATTGGTTTATTATTCAGTTAACCAAAATACCGCATTTATATTTACCATTAATTTTTATTTTAATTCTGTGGTTGGTTATTTATATTGCACCATCAGGTATGCCAAACTTTATTTACGCTAATTTTTAATTATATTAATTTAATTATGATGATATATAAAAAATCGTTCTCAAAAAATAATAAAAAACCAAAATCTAGTTTGAAACGGCAACGTCATAAATCGCTGAATAAAAATGTAATTAAAAAAAATCTTCACAAAAAAACAAACACACCTCTTGTTTTTACTGGCAGCCCTTTATCAGCTCGTTATATATTAGTTATAATGTCTGTTACCGCTATTGCATTAATTGCGATTTATTATAAATCTATATTGATTTATTGCCAGCAAGCATACCATACTAATTTATTTGATGGTAATACGATTGCTTCTCAAGAAATTTCACCACAAGATTTTGAAAAAAACTATATTGATGAGCAAAATGATCAAGAGCATACAACCACACAAACATCAACTTCACTTACTCAACCGATTGATGTTGCGTTACCCGTTACTGAAAATAAAACATCCAAGTTAGCAACGGATGAGTTTGAAGAGATAAAACAAAATAAAAAAATCGAAGAAGTAGTTACAAACAAAAATTTAAAAAGTGAAGATACTGGTGCGGATTACAATTTAAAAATACATTCTGATACTACTAATCAAAATAAGCCAGAAATAGCATCTGTACTTCAAGATAGGAATAATGAAGTTCATAAGGATATTGAATCAATCCAAGAACCGCTACCGATTGTTCTAACAAGTAATGATAAGGTATTTTTTGCAGGTGACTCTTTAATGCAAGGCGTTGCACCATATGTAAAAAAAATGTTGTTTAAGCAGTATAAAATAGAAAGTATTGATTTGAGCAAACAGAGTACAGGACTTGCTTATCCAAGTGCTTTCGATTGGCCAAAAACAATTAATGATAATCTAATTGCTGATCCTTCAATAAAATTATTGGTCGTTTTTCTTGGTGCTAATGATCCTTGGGATTTTCCTGTTAAAGGTTATGCCAAATACGCTAAATTTAAATCTGAATTATGGGAAGAGCACTACCGTTTGCGTATTGCATCTATTTTAAATAGTGCTATAGAAAATGATGTTCAAGTACTTTGGCTTGCTGCGCCTTGTATGCGTAAACACAAATTAAATAATGGAATGGTTTATCTAAATAATTTATATAAATCTGAAATAGAAAAAACTCAACAACATTTCTTAACAACAAACGAATTATTGGGTTGTACATACGAAAAGTTCAGTAATTTCATAGAAACCGATAAAGCCAAAATTAAAGTAAGAGTTGATGATGGAGTTCATTTTACACCAACTGGTCAAAAAATTTTGGCAAAAGCGATTATGGAACAAATAATTTATAAAGAATTAGAGGATACCTTTAATGATTAAATCTTTAAAGTATATTATAACCGTAATTGCAGTAACAATTGCCGTTGGTTGTAGTGTAGCTGAAAGTAAAACCACCACGGTATCTACTATTGTTGATTTTGGTGATCCTAATGCTAAACAATTTGCAATGCGTTTAAAATCGTTAGAGGATAATAAAAAAACGGATCAAGTGGTCAATATTACTCAATTTGGTGATTCACATTCAGCCGCTGATTTTTTTACTGGTGAGTTAAGAACATTAATGCAACAAAAGTATGGTAATGCTGGTATTGGCTGGATAACGCCTGTAGCTATAAAAGGACAAAGCCATGCAGCTGTTACGTGGAATTCCAAAAATTGGAATGTGCTAAGTAGCCGAACTTTAAGTAACTTGGATTTTCCTATGGGTGGTTTTATCGCTAAACCAAATAAAGATTTTGCCACTATCCGAATTACACCAAGAGGCTCTAATAATAAAGATTGGCAAGTTAAGTTAACCTTTAAAACACTTAAAAATAACACAAATTCATTAGCGCTTTATGATGCTAATAATCATAAAATTAATTTAAGCAATACTCCAAAATCAAATAGTTGGCAAACAGCTTCGGTTGTTTCTAAAATGCCATTGGTTATAAAAGGTCAAAAAGATATAGAGCTTGGTGGAATTTGGTTGACTCGCTATCAACAACCAGGTGTTATTGTTTCATCTATTGCCACTAATGGAGCTAAACAAACAATTTGGCAAAAGTGGGGGAAAGATTGGTTTAAAGAACTGTCTATATCACAAAGTGATTTAATTATTTTAGAATACGGGACAAATGAAAGTTTTGATGGAGCATTAGATGCTAATCAATATCGAAAAAATTTAGTGAATAATATTAGACTGATTCGTAAAACATTACCCAATGCTACGATCTTGATAATGACACCGCCTGATACTATGGCAAATGAAACAAATATGCCTAAGTCTTTTGCAAAGATAATGGATATTCAAAAACAAGTTGCTAAATCTGAAAAAACATTATTTTGGGATTGGCAAGTGGCAATGGGGGGAAAGTATTCTATTAAGCAGTGGCGAAAACGGGGGTTAGCACGCCCAGATTTAGTGCATCAAACTTTACGAGGTTATAAAGAAAGCGCTCGTATTTTTTATGCTGATTTGAATGAATTTGTTAGAAAGAATAGCTAAGAATTTTGATTAGAAGGAATAAATAAGTTATGGCATCACCAATTATTGTTGCAGTTGATTTTCCAGATGTTAAATCGGCATGGAATTTTATTGATCGTGTAGATCCAAAAGATTGTCGCATTAAAATTGGTAAAGAGCTTTTTACACATGCAGGACCTGACTTTATCAAGCAAATTATGAAAAAAGGTTTTGATGTTTTTTTAGATCTTAAATTCCATGATATTCCAAATACTGTCGCAAAAGCAATTGCTGCAACTGCTGACCTTGGTGTTTGGATGACCAATGTTCATGCTAGTGGTGGCTCACGCATGATGACAGCTGCTAAAGATGCGCTTTATTCATATGGTAAAGATGCCCCTATTTTGATTGCGGTAACAGTATTAACTAGCATGGAGTTAGCTGATCTACAAGAAATTGGTATTAACGTATCACCTTTAGAGCAAGCAACCAGATTAGCAATACTTGCTAAAAACTGCGGGCTTGATGGTGTAGTATGTTCAGCAAAAGAAGTACAAAGTTTTAAAACTCGTTTGGGCAGTGATTTTAAATTGGTGACACCAGGTATTAGACCAGTGGGTACTAATTCTGATGACCAAAGGCGTATTATGACGCCTCAGCGAGCTCAAGCTGCAGGTTCTGATTATTTAGTCATTGGACGCCCAATTACCCAAGCAGAAGATCCTGCTAAAGCTTTACAAACAATTTTAGCAACACTAGATACAAGTAAGAGTTAATAATATTATTATGTCTGATAATCCACTTGTTTACTCGACCGATAAAGGTCGAATTAAACCGACCCAAACACTTATCTCACGCCCTAAGGGGGATGGTATTATTCGAATTCAACGACAAACATCAGGCCGTAAAGGTAAAGGTGTTTGTGTTATTACTGGATTTGATATCGATCATACTCAATTATTACAGTTAGCGGCAGAATTAAAAAAACGTTGTGGTTGTGGGGGAGCAGTTAAAGATGGTGTTATTGAAATACAAGGTGATAAACGTGATTTATTAAAGTCATTGCTAGAAGATAAAGGATTTAAAGTAAAGCTAGCAGGTGGCTGATTTAGTTTATAAAATTAGCGCCCACAATAAAAATGGACGCTAATTACAGCACAATAAATTTTAATTAGAACGATAACTACGCATTTTTTTACTGATCTCTCGACGTTCTTTTGAAATTTCAGCATTTTTAATAATGTAATCATCAACACGATCATCGTAATCGCTTTTCATGTTCGCAATAATCGCTTGAAGTTCTTCATAAGTCATATCTGGTTTAATATATTCGCTCAAGTTTTCAAGTAGTAGTACTCTTTTTTGGTTGTCACGAATTTTCTTCTCGTTATCTGATATTTCACGTTTTAATTTATTTAAACGGCGTGATAAACGAATGTATTCTAATACATCTTGAAACGATGGTGCGGTTGATTTTTCCTTGTCCATCTATAACCCCTTATCTCAAAAAATGGAAAATAAACTTCTACCAATTATATACCAATAATTTTTTAAGATCATATTAATTATATTTTTAAACAAAATGATATTTCAGTAGATTAGTTATCTGTTGAGTGTTAGCTATTTTAAATTCGATTTTAAGCAAATTTTATTTCTAAATCTTCATCAAAATATTGTTTTATTTTATAAAGTTAGTTGTGAAATAACATAAAAATAAAAACAGCTATTAAGAATTAGTGCAAAGTATTGTACAATATCTTCAAATTTGTAAAAAGTGCCAGAATGAGAGAATCATAATGAGCTGGATTGAAAAAATTCTTAGTAAAAATAATATATCGTCAGATCATAAAAAGGCGAATATTCCTGGTGGCGTTTGGACAAAATGCACTAACTGTGAGCAAGTCATTTATCAAGCTGAACTTGATCTTAATTTAGAGGTCTGTCCAAAATGCGACCACCATATGCATATCCCTGCCCGAGTGCGTTTATACCGTTTTTTAGACGAAGGTTCGGATATTGAAATTGGTGCAGATCTTATGCCTAAAGATATCTTAAAATTTAAAGATACAAAAAAATATAAAGATCGATTAACAGCAGCTCAAAAAGAAACTCACGAAAAAGAAGCAATGGTTGTCATGAAGGGAACATTGCTTGGTGTACCAGTAGTTGTTGCCTGTTTTGAATTTGCGTTCATTGGTGGTTCAATGTCTTCTGTTGTTGGTGCATTATTCACTCGCGCAGCAGAGCAAGCCATTGAGGATAAATGTCCTTTAATTTGCTTTTCAACAAGTGGTGGTGCTCGAATGCAAGAGGCGCTATTTTCATTAATGCAAATGGCAAAAACGAGCGCTATTCTTGCTAAAATGCAAGATGAAGGTTTACCATATATTTCAGTAATGACCGACCCTACCATGGGAGGTGTATCGGCAAGTCTGGCAATGTTGGGTGACATTAATATTGCTGAACCTAAAGCATTAATTGGTTTTGCCGGTCCAAGAGTGATTCAACAAACTGTTCGTGAAACATTACCAGAAGGGTTTCAACGTAGTGAATTTTTACTTGAAAAAGGGGCAATTGATATGATCATTCATCGCAAAGATATGCGTTCTAAAATTGCCAGTTTAATAACAAAATTAATGAAACTACCAGATCCGTTTAATGAAGTTATTCTTAACGAGACAGTTTAATTGAGTATGACAAATAACCAACTGAATGCCATGTCAGATCTAAAGACATGGCTTTATTATTTAGAACAACTACATCCTATAACCATTGATTTAGGTTTAGAACGAGTAAAAGCTGTAGCTCAGCGCCTAGATTTATTACAACCAGCGCCTTATATTTTTACCGTTGCTGGCACTAATGGCAAAGGAACAACTTGTCGAACGCTTGAAATGATATTACTTGAAGCGAATTTAAAAGTTGGTGTTTATAGCTCTCCCCATTTATTACGTTTTACTGAACGGGTACGTATCAATAATCAAGAATCAAGTGAACAACAAACAGTAAAAGCCTTTGTAGAAATAGAACAAGCCAGAGGTGATATATCGCTTACCTATTTTGAATATGCAACACTTGCTGCACTTTATCAATTTAAACAAGCAAAATTAGATGTAGTTATATTAGAAGTTGGTCTTGGTGGAAGGCTTGATGCAACCAATATTGTTGATGCTGACGTGGCAATTATTACCACTATTGGTATTGATCATGTTGATTATTTAGGTGATACCCGTGAAAGTATCGGACGTGAAAAAGCAGGTATTTTTAAACCTAAAAGTATAGCTATTGTTGGTGAGCCAGATGTGCCAGAATCTATCTTAAATGTGGCAAAAGCTGTGAATTGCTCTATCTATAGAGTGAATAGTGATTGGTATTATCAACAACTTAACAAAGATTCATGGACTTTTGAGTCAAAATTTAAACAGTATAAAAATTTACCTATTGCCAATGTTCCTTTAGCTAATGCAGCAACTGCAATTGCAGCTATAAGTTATTCATCACTTAAAATAACACAAAATGAAATAACTAAAGGATTGGCAAAATCGAACTTAATTGGACGTTTTCAAATTATTCAAACATCACCACTGGTTATCCTTGATGTAGCACATAACCCACATGCAGCAGCTTATTTAACACAACAATTAGAAAAACTAAAAGCAGAATATTTGCAAGTAGGCAAAGTTAGATTTGTTGTTGGTATGCTCAAGGATAAAGATATTAAAAGTACCTTATCCATCTTAAAAGGTGATAGATGGTATTGTGCTTCGCTTTATGGTGAACGAGGTTGTAGTGCTGAAGTATTAAAACAGCACTTATTTAATGAAGGTGAGTTTAATGTATCAGCATTTGATACTGTATCTAAGGCCTATCAAAAAGCAATGCAAGATGCTAAAGAAGATGATATCATCGTGGTATGTGGCTCATTTCATACTGTATCGGATGTGTTAACTGAAATTGAGCATTAAGTGGAATTAGTCATGGCAGACAATCAAGAAAATAATCCCAATAGAGTAAGAAATTGCCTTGTAGGTTTTGCTACATTATTACTTATTATTGCAGCAATAACCCCGTGGATTATAACGGATAAATCTAACTTACGAACGACAACAACCCCAATTTTGCAACCTGAAGTGGTTACGCAGCAAAATCAAGTGGTTGTACCATCTGATGATACTGATGACAATTTTACCCATAATATATCAGATGTTCCTTACCTATCTGGCTCAGATCAAGATCTAAATTCATCGGCTTCATCTGATATTGTTGATGATACTGACGATTCAACAAATATAATTAAACCTTCAATGTCACAGCAAGAATCTAAACCTTATATGATCCAACTTATTGCGTTAAAAAATAAACAAAAAATAGAAGAGTTAATTGCATTATTACGATTAAATAATTACAGCGTTAGAACAATACCTGATAACCCAGAACCTAATCAGTTAATTAAGTTACAGGTTGGCCCTTATGCTAAAAAAGAGCAAGCTGAACAAGTCATTATTAATTTAAATAACCTAACAAAATTAGAAGGTATTATTATTACTAATTGACCGTTGTGCTACTTGTTTTTAAGTTGTAAAGAATAATTATTATTAATAAAAAGTTGTGAGTTATTATGATGAACTGGGCTGATTTTACGATTATTGGTGTAATTGCTTTTTCTGCATTAATTAGCGTTGTTCGAGGTTTTGTTCGAGAAGCGTTATCATTAGTTAGCTGGATATTAGCTTTTTTTATTTCCAGCCAATTTTATATTTATATTACTGATTATTTAACTTATTTTGATAGTGATGTTATACGTATTGCTGTAGCAATTGTTATTTTATTTATTGCTACCTTATTGGTTTGTTCGATTGTGACTTATGTTATTGGACAATTATTAAAAAAAACGGGATTATCTGGTACTGATCGTTTATTAGGTATCTGTTTTGGTGTATTACGAGGCGTTTTAGTTGTTGCAGCTATTCTTTTTTTAGTTGATACTTTTACGCCGTTATCACAATCACCTTACTGGATTCAATCTCAGCTAATTCCGCATTTTAGTTTTATTATTCGCTGGTTTTTTGATTTTATACAACAGTCTTCTTCGTTTTTAGTACAATAAATTTGGGGTAACCATAGTATGTGTGGTGTTGTTGGTATTGTTGGGAATAGTTCTGTTAATCAATCTATTTATGATGCATTGACTGTTTTGCAACATCGAGGGCAAGATGCAGCAGGTATTGTGACTATCGATAATCAAAATCGATTTCGTTTGCGCAAAGCGAATGGTTTAGTCAAAGATGTGTTTCAAGAGCATCATATGCAACGGTTGCAAGGTAATTTGGGCATAGGGCATATTCGTTATCCTACCGCAGGTAGCTCAAGCCCATCCGAAGCGCAACCATTTTATGTCAATTCACCATATGGTATTGCACTAGCTCATAATGGAAATTTAACCAATACTGATCAGTTGCGTGACAAAGTATTTGAACTAGCAAAGCGTCATATTAATACCAATTCCGACTCAGAGGTGCTACTCAATATTCTTGCTAATGAACTTGACAAGTTTCCCACCTATCCACTAACTGCCGACAATATTTTTACAGCAATACATAATGTTCATAACATAATTAAAGGCGCATATGCCTGTGTTGCAATGATTATTGGGCATGGTCTTGTTGCTTTTCGTGATCCTTATGGAATACGGCCATTAGTTATTGGTAAACGGGTACTTGAGAATCAGAAAATTGAGTACATGGTTGCCTCTGAAAGTGTAGCATTAGATATTCTCGATTTTGAGTTTATACGTGATGTCGAACCAGGTGAGGCAATTTATATTACTCAAGATGGACAATTATATTCTCAGCAATGTTCGGATAACCCTCAATATTATCCATGTATTTTTGAATATGTTTATTTTGCAAGACCTGATTCTTTAATGAATGGTGTCTCAGTTTATCAATCACGTATTCAAATGGGGCTAAAATTGGGGGCTAAAATAGCAAGAGAATGGAAAGATGTTGATATTGATGTAGTCATCCCTATTCCCGAAACATCTTGTGATGCCGCTCTTGAAATTGCACGTATTTTAAATAAACCTTACCGGCAAGGGTTTGTTAAAAATCGCTATGTTGGACGCACCTTTATTATGCCAGGGCAAAGCGCACGTAAATTGTCTGTAAGACGAAAACTCAATGCTAATCGTATTGAATTTGAAGGTAAAAATGTCTTATTAGTTGATGATTCGATTGTGCGAGGAACAACCTCAAAAGAAATTCTCGAAATGGTGCGTTCTGTTGGAGCTAAAAAAGTCTATTTGGCGTCTGCTGCGCCAGAAATCAGGCATCCAAATGTTTATGGGATAGATATGCCAGTTGCCCGTGAACTTATTGCTTATAACCGAACAGTTGATGAAATAGCAAAAAATATTGGTGCTGATAAGGTTATATTTCAGGATTTATCCGATTTAATTAATTCAATTATAGAACAAAACTCCAACATTCATCATTTAGAGTGTTCTGTTTTTGATGGAAAATATGTTACTGAAGGAATTGATGATAGCTATTTGTCATTATTAGAACAGAAAAGAAATGAAACTAAAAAATCTTCAGACATTAAAGAATCAGAAAACCTAGAGATTTATAATGAAGGTTAATAAATTGTGAAAATATAAAATACAATATAAAGGCCTAAATTATCAATTAGGTCTTTTTTTTATTTAGAGAATAATTTTATAATTTATTTAGCTAGTTACCTACAATAAATTCTTTAATATCAAAAGAAATAGCAATTCCTCACTACTAAACTAGATCTACATCCACTATTAAATTTACAAAACTTTACAAATCTTAATAAATCTTTACTTAATAAATTGAATAATAATGATAAATAAAAAATATATAAAAAACTCAACAAAAAACATAACAAAAAAGTAATAAATTATTTTGATAAATGACATTTTTGTAATAGAATTGCAACTATTAAAAAATAGTTGTAAAAATCTAAATAGTAAAAGTTAATAAGAAATAATTATATTGCTATTTAAAATTAGAAATTGATATTGGCAATAGATTTCATATTATGCGCTTTATCGGTGAAATATAAGGAATATTAAGATGAGAAAGAATCTTAATTTAACGGTTATCTCTGCATTTGTAATAGCTACATTAGGATGGCAATCTGCTTTTGCTTCTGAAGCTCAAGTATCGCAAGGTCCTATAGATAGTAATAAAATAATTGAGTTAAAAGATGGTACGAAAGCTCGTGAGATGCTTAACAATCAGCAACGTAGTCTTTATCAAATTGCACTTTTAAGTAGTATCTCTATTTCAGAATTACGTGCAATGAATGCGGGGCGTTTTGATAAAAAAGATGTTGTTGAGATTGGTGAGCGTATCGTTCTGCCTGAGAATTCACCATTGTTACCTGCAATTAAATTAAACGATGATAAAAAAGATGAACACGCCAATTTGCCTCAATTAGGATCAGATGATAATTACGATGTAAAAAAGGATAAAGACGCACTATCAACTCAAATAGCTTCAACATTACAAACTTTAGCTAGCCAAGACTGGAAACAAATAACTTCGCCAGACAATGGTGGTCTATCCCAACATTTAAAAAACAAGGGTAAAGATTACGCAGAAAGTTATGTACGAAATGGGGTTAAAAACCAAGTTGTTGATCCAGTACGTAATGCTGTACAGGATTTTTTAGGTCGTTTTGGTACTGCTCAATTACAATTTGATTTAAGTGATAAAGGCGAATTTAACAATGTCAATTTGAAGTTATTTAGCCCATGGTATGACACAGAAGATACATTAATATTTAGCCAAATATCATTTCAGGAATATGAACACAACCGTCGAATAGGTAACTTTGGTATTGGTCAGCGTTGGGATGTTGCTGATAAAAAATGGTTACTTGGTTATAACGTATTTTTTGACCATGATTTCCAGCGTGCACACAATCGTTTAGGTATTGGTGCCGAAGCTTGGACTGATTATATGAAATTTGCTGCTAACTATTATCATCCATTATCAGACTGGAAAGATTCTAAAGATTTTGATGATTATTTAGAACGAGCAGCAAGAGGCTTTGATGTTCGATTCCAAGGATATTTACCACAATATCCACATTTGGGCGGATCACTCATGTATGAACAATACTATGGTGATAAAGTTGCTTTATTTGGTAAAGATAATTTACAAAAAGACCCGCGAGCAATTACTGTCGGTCTTGATTATACACCAGTTCCACTTTTCACTATTAAGGCTGAGCATAAACGAGGTCAAGACAATAAAAAGGCAACTAAAGCTGAACTTACAATGAACTATCGTATAGGTACACCGTTAAAAGATCAGTTAGATCCAGATATGGTTCAATCTGCTCGTTCCTTAAAAGGTAGTCGTTATGATTTAGTTGATCGTAATAACTATATCGTTCTTGAATATAAAGAAAAGAAAATATCGGTCGATTTAGGGCTTGAGCAAACTCAGTTAATTGAAGGACAAGCCTATCCGCTAACTATCAGTGTTCACAATGCTAAGAACTTATCAAGTTTAGTATGGTCTGGTGATATGCTTGAAATTGACGCTGGAGGTGGTTTTCTATGTATTGCTACAGGTGAATGTACCGCTTCTTCATGGCTCAATCCACCAGCCGATGTAAATAATTGGCAAATTGTTGCTCCTAGTTATATTGATCAAAATGGTCAGCGTCGCCCAGTTAGTACAAATGGCAAATATTCTTTATCAGTATCAGTCACTGATAGCCGAGGAAAATCTGCAACATCTAATGCTGTAAGTTTTGAAGTATTACCCGACCCAGCAATGCGTAAAATTGGTGTATGGGCAATTGATAAAGGTGGAAATAAAACAGCAATGGCGATGAATCCAGCCGATGGTGTAAGTACAGTCACAGTGTTGGCGACGTTGGTTAAACCTAAGGTTCCGAATGGTTCAATTGCATCAGGGCAAGATGTAGATGGTTTTAGTGACGAAGAACTTATGGAACGTATACCAAATACTTTTGAATCAGTACTAAAAGGTTGGACAGCAACAAGTAATGGTAAAAAATTAACACTGATTAATGGTACATCCGGAAATGTTACGGCTTGTCCTGCTCAAGAAGCATGCGTTATTGTAAAGTCTTTTGAAAAAGTCAAAAAAGGACAAAAAGTATCAGCTAAGGCCTCGACTGCTGCTGGTGTTGAAGTGATTGGCGATAGTTATACTTTAGATGTTGCCTCAAATGTTGAGGGTATTGTTGATTTTTCTATCGAGATTGAGCAGTTTGGCTCCTCATTTAACAAAGCGTCTGTAGATTTTTCTGGCGGTAAAGCTGGATTATTAGAAGTTTATCGTGAGGATGGTACATTAGTTGCTCAACAAAACGGTCATTTACTTGTATTTGATCCTCAAGGACCAAAAGAGTGGAAAGTCAATAACGAATATTATGTTAAAGCTTATGCTTCTGATGGCATAACGGAAATTGTGGAGCCTTTCGTTATCTGGTCATTGGTTGGTTCGAATGAGAAGGCATGTCCAGGTCAAGCTGCAACAGCTGAGTTGCCGGACTCATTATCAAATGCCAATGGTCCATGGTTTAATGTTGCCATGGGAAAAAATGTACACTATAAAATAAAGAGTTTAAAAACAAATAGTTATGCTTCATTGGGCAAAAGTATTGATAAGGTTGCTGGAGCACCAACGCATTTAAATTTAGAACCAATGAATGTATCGCAGCTAGCATGCGCAGGAGATCAAGGATTTAAACTACAAGTAGTTGTTAACTAATAGTGATTAAAAGGCTAGTAGAGTAATAGATTTTAGGCTAGCGAATGAATTCGGTAGCCTATAATAGGGAACACCAACAAATGGTGTATTTATATAAATACAACATGTTAATTTATAGAGAAAAATAGGAAGTTAAACATGAAAAATTTTACAATTAAAAAAGTTGCATTAGGCTTATTTTTAGCTGGTTATGCAGCAAGCAGTGCATTTGCTTTAGATGCTGCTTATACTAAACATGCTATTGAAGGTAATGCTCCAGTACTTTATTCTAGACCTGATAGTATAACACCTCAATCTCTTAATGTAAAATTTGCCTCTGACGACAAAGGTCAAAACCTACTTGGCAAAGATGATAAAATCAACGTTGGTAACTATATGGTTATTTCATATGATCTAAGAGATGAAGATGGTGATGAAGATACTGGACAGATTTTAGATTCACTTACGCTTAGCGTCAACGTAGGAGACAACTTGAAAGATTATAGTAAAGATGACCTTGAAACTAGCCGAGAAAAAGGTAAAATTGTAATCAAACTTGATGACAAATTTGCTGGTGCAACTCGAATCGGTTTCACTTTACAAGAAAAAACCGAGTTTGGTCTACCGAATGTAGGTAAATGGATAAGGGTTGGTAATATCTGGAACGCTCAGAAACCAGAATCTAATGAAGAAAAAGATAAGCTTACACCACCTGGAAAAAATAATCCAACTGGTCCTAGCCCTGATGATGAAGATCTTCCAGTAGTTCCTGGTCCAATTATTTCTCCAGACTTCAAACTTGCTATTTATAAAGTAGGTGATAATGGTGTTCCAGGTAATATTGACTATTCTATTGTTGAGAGTGATGATACTATTCCTCGATATGGCGAAAAATTTGTAGTTAAGGTTTTAAATAATAATGGTGATGATTTCACATCTTCATTCAAATTTGAATGGAAGCTTAAAGGTAAGTATGGGGGTGTGGATGCACAAGATGATGAAGTGCTTACTGAAGGTACTACAATTGTACTGGGTGCTGAGAAAGACAATGATGGTAAGTGGAAGCAAACTCATAACTCAATGTACGATTCTGTGTACAAAGCTGGTGCTCAAGGTTATAACCTACAAGTTAACACAAAATAACTTGAAATTTGATCATATGCAGTGTGCAAAACAAAACCACTCTTCGGAGTGGTTTTTTATTGACTATATGCATAACTTGGTGATGCTTTATATTATTTAAATGTTGTTATAAAATAACTAGAAATCTAATTTACTATCATAAAATATGATTATTCCTTGGCAAAATCTTGAACCACAAACATTAAATAACCTAATTGAATATTTTGTATTACGTGAAGGCACCGACTACGGTTTACAAGAAAAATCACTCCAAGAAAAAGTTAATGATGTTAAACTTCAATTAGAGAATGGTTCGGTAGCACTTTTTTGGTCTCAATTACATGAAACAATTGATATTAAACTAATTAAATAGTAGTTAAAATGATTGTTTGTATATGATTTAGTGCGTAACTTTGTTATAGTGTTAGTGTTGTAAATAAAATGGAGAGGTAGGATTAATGATTGGTAAACAACAGTCGGATACAACGTTAGAATGGTTTTTATCTCATTGCCATATTCATAAATATCCAGCTAAGAGTACCCTTATACATCAAGGCGAAAAAGCAGAAACCCTCTATTATATTTTGAAAGGCTCTGTTGCGGTATTGATTAAAGATGATGAAGGCAACGAGATGATTTTGTCTTATTTAAATCAAAATCAGTTTTTAGGTGAATTAGGTCTTTTTGAAGAAGACACAGAGCGAAGTGCTTGGGTTAAAGCTAAAACAAGTTGTGAAGTAGCCGAAATTTCATACAAAAAATTTAAGCAACTTGTTCAAGTTAATCCTGATATTTTAATGCGTCTTGCCAGTCAAATGGCTAGCCGATTACAAGTAACATCTGAAAAAGTTAGTAATTTAGCATTTTTAGATGTTGCAGGGCGTATAGCACAAACACTTCTAAATCTTGCTAAACAACCCGATGCAATGACACACCCAGATGGTATGCAAATCAAAATTACGCGTCAAGAAATAGGTCAAATTGTAGGTTGTTCGCGTGAAACAGTTGGTCGAATTTTAAAAATGCTTGAAGATCAACATTTGATTTCTGCACATGGTAAAACAATTGTAGTTTATGGTACGCGTTAATTGGACAAAATAATATAATTAATATAATTAATATAATGATTGCGACAATATGAGATATTGCATGACACAAGAAAGATCTATTCCTAGTCATGTGGCTATAATTATGGATGGTAATGGTCGCTGGGCACAGCAACATAACCAGTTACGAGCTATTGGTCATCGAGCAGGCTTGAAAGCAGTTCGAAAAATTGTAGCTTATGCGGCAAAAATAAAGATAAAAGTCCTTACTTTATATGCTTTTAGTAGTGAAAATTGGAAACGTCCACACAATGAAGTTTCTGCCCTAATTTCCCTTTTTATTTATGCATTAAATCGTGAGATAAAAAGTTTAAATAAAAATAATGTTCGTTTGAATATTATTGGTGATATTTCTCGCTTTAGTGAACATTTACAAAATATGATTATTCATGCGCAAAATTTAACGAAAAACAATTCTGGACTAGTACTAAATATTGCTGCTAACTATGGCGGACGTTGGGATATTTTGCAGTCAGCAAAAAAAATTGCTATGCAAGTTACTAACGGAGAAATCAGTTTAGATGATATTACTGAGGATCGTTTTGGCTCAACAATGTGTATGAGCGAATTTCCTGAAGTGGATTTAGTTATTCGTACTGGCGGAGAATATCGAATTAGTAATTTTTTGTTATGGCAAATTGCTTATTCTGAACTCTATTTTACCAATACTTTATGGCCTGATTTTAATCAATCTTTATTCGATGAAGCAATCAATGCATTTAATGCCAGAGAACGACGCTTTGGTGGTATTCATAATAAGGAGCATTCATGTTAATCCATCGCATACTTGCTGCAATTGTGCTTATTCCGCTTGTGGTAGCAGTTCTTTTTTTTGTTCCATTACCCGTGTTTTCTTTCACTATTATTCTGGTTTGTGGATTAGCCGCATGGGAGTGGACTCAGTTTCTTCATATTAGAAACAAATATTTAAAATTAATTTTTTCTTTTTCAACAGTTATTTTATTGAGCATACTTTATTTGGTTCCGGATTCTATTGAATTTAAAATGAATTTATATAGTATAATTTTATTTTTATCAATCATATGGTGGTTAACTGCTTTGTTTTTAGTAAGTAGCTATCCAACCACGACAAAGTATTGGTGTAATTCAATCTTTATAAAGTTACTATTTGCTTTTTTTACGCTAGCACCGTTCTTTATTAGTATGGTCGAATTAAGAGCAATTAACTACAATTCTAATTCTTATATGGGTGCAATTTGGTTGCTTTACGTCTTTGTGCTAGTATGGGCGACAGATACTGGAGCTTATTTTGTTGGGCGATCATTTGGTAAACGAAAATTAGCGGCAAAAGTATCCCCGGGTAAAACTATAGAAGGATTCATAGGCGGTATTAGTGTAGCAATTGCAATTAGTTTAATTGCTTACATACTTAACATGTTTGACATGACTTTCAGTACATTTTTTATTAGCTCTTTGTTAGCGATTTTCGTTTCGGTTTTAGGTGATTTAACTGAAAGTATGTTTAAGCGTGAAGCAAATATTAAAGATAGTGGTCACTTAATTCCTGGTCATGGTGGAATTTTAGATCGCATTGATAGCTTAACTGCTGCCGTTCCTGTTTTTGCTACATTAGCTTTTTACTTATTATAAAAGGTAATAGATTTTGTTGTGGTCGCTGTTATTGTTTGTTATTACCATGAGTATATTAGTTACTATTCATGAGTTTGGACATTTTTGTGTTGCTCGTTTGTGCAAGGTTCAAGTTGAATGTTTCTCAATTGGTTTTGGTAAAAAAATATGGTCTCATAAATTTTTAAGCGGAACCGAATTGGTAATTGCTATGATTCCGCTTGGTGGTTATGTTAGAATGCTCGACGGTAGAGCAACAACATTATCAAGCAATAACGAAAACTTTGCATTTGATAGAAAAAAAATTTGGCAAAGAACTGCAATTATTTTTGCTGGTCCATTTGCTAATTTTATATTAGCCTTAATTATCTATTGGATCATTTTTTTGATGGGTGTAGTTGTTTATCCTGTTAAAATAAAAGAAGTTATACCTAATACACCAGCTTCTACAGTAATAATACCAGCTGGTGCAGAATTGAAAACTATTGATAATATAAAAGTAGAAACATGGAATGACGTAAATTTAGCCTTAATTGCGGCAATGGGAAAAGCTAATGTGTCTTTTTCTTATATCGATAGCTTTGGTGATGATAACCAGAAAGAAGTTAAAAAAAATGTAGATATCAGTAATTGGCATTTTGATATAGAAAAGGATTCGACAATTACCGCATTTGGTTTTGTTCCTGAAAAGGTGAAAGTTTATCCAATTGTGAGTAAAATTGTATCGGGTTCGGCTGCTGAGAAAGCAGGTCTGCGTGTTGGGGATAAAATTATTGGTTATAATGATCACTCATACGTTGATTGGAATGATTTTTCCAATACAATTAAAACAGCTCAAGCAATGATGTTAAAGGTTAATCGAGGAAATATAGATATTTATCTTAAACTCGTGCCAACTATTGGAATAGATGGAAAAGGTGTCGCTGGTTTGTATCCCAAGTCTGATGCAAGAATTATGCAGTATGGTTTTTTAGAAAGTTTTAATAAAGGTATGGCGCAAACAGTGTTAACCACGAAGTTAACGATTCGTTCGCTTTATCAATTAGTAACAGGTGTTATTGGTCTAAAACATTTGTCTGGACCAATAACAATAGCAAAAAGCGCAGGGCAAACAGCAAGTTATGGTTTTACCTCTTACTTATATTTTCTAGCTTTTATTAGTATAAGTTTGGGCGTTATCAATCTTGTTCCATTACCTATGTTAGATGGCGGGCACCTTGTTTTTTTATTATTTGAAAAGATAAAAGGTAAAGCCTTATCAAATGAAGTACAAGAACGATTTTCTCGTATTGGCTTTTTTTTATTGATGGTAATAATGGGAATTGCACTATTTAATGATATTTTACGATTGTGATGGGATGAGGTTATAAACATTTACGATGAAAATAAATAAATTACTTATAGCATCTTTGTTGTTTAGTACTACAGCAGTATATAGTTCCAATGCATTTTGTGTTGATGATTTTGTAGTAAAAGACATCAAATTTGAAGGTTTGCAACGTGTTACTGTTGGAGCAGCATTACTTGAAATGCCTATTCAAGTCGGTGATTATGTTAATGAAGCTGATTTAGGCCGTATCATCAAATCACTATATTCCAGTGGAAACTTTGATAATATTACCGTTTCTCGTGATGGTGATAGGTTAATTGTTCATGTTCAAGAACGCCCTACTATTGCTAGCATAACTTTTTCTGGTAATAAGTCTGTTAAAGATGAGATGCTGAAAAAAAACCTAGATAGTTCGGGTATTCGTGAAGGTGAAGCATTAGATCGTACTATGCTTTCTGGTATAGAAAAAGGCTTAGAAGATTTTTACTATAGTGTTGGTAAATATAATGCTCAAATCAAAGCTGTTGTAACTCCGTTGTCACGTAATCGTGTTGATTTAAAATTAGTTGTAGCTGAAGGTAAATCGGCACTAATTGATCAGATTAATATTGTTGGTGCTAAAGCTTTTTCATCTGAAGAACTTATTTCGCGTTTTACTTTGCGTGATGAAGTACCTTGGTGGAATATGCTTGGAGATCGCAAATATCAAAAACAAAAATTGGCAGCAGATTTAGATGAATTACAAAGTTTTTATTTAAATCGTGGTTATGCTCGTTTTAACATTGAGTCAACGCAAGTTAGTTTAACGCCAGACAAAAAAGGCATATACGTTACAGTTAATATTCATGAAGGTGAACAGTATAAGTTATCTCAACTTGAATTTATGGGTAATTTTGCTGGCCATAAAGGCGAGATTTCCAAAATTGCTAATGAAAAAGTAAAAGTTGGTGAACTTTATAATGGTAAAAAAATTACTGAAATTGAAGATGGCGTTAAGCGTCTACTTGCTAATTTCGGTTATGCGTACCCTAGAGTATCAATTCAGCCTGAAATGGATGATGTCGCACATACGGTTAAATTAGTTGTTCTTGTTGATGTAGGTGAACGTTTTTATGTTCGTAAAATTAAAATAGTTGGCAATACTGTAACCAGCGAAAGTGTAATTCGCCGTGAGCTTCGACAAATGGAGGGGGCTTGGTTAAGTAATGGATTAGTTGAATTGGGTAAAGAACGTTTAAACCGACTTGGATTTTTTGATACTGTTGAAGCAAATACTGAACGTGTGCCTGGTATTGATGATCAAGTCGATATTATTTATAAAGTTGCTGAACGTAATACTGGTAGTATCAAATTTGGTATTGGTGTTGGTTCTGATAGTGGTGTTAGTTTCAATGCCGGTATTTCTCAAGATAACTGGTTGGGAACAGGTAACAGTGTCTCATTTGATGTTAACACAACTGATACAGATAAAACTGCATCTATTTCTGTCGTTGATCCTTATTTTACCGTTGATGGTGTAAGTTTAGGGGGTAGTATTTATTATAATACCTATAAAAATGACGATAAAGATGATGAATCAGAATATTCGAGTAAAACTTGGGGCGCATCAGCTAATTTAGGATTCCCAATTAGTGAAAATAATTTTGTTCGTTTTGGTTCTGAATTTGCTAACCATAAGTTATCTGGTATGCAAGCGCAATATGGAATGTGGCGTTATTTCAACTCTATGGGTGAAAAAGTGAATAATAAAAGTTCTATTTCATTTGATACTAATGATTTATTATTAAATGCTTATTGGACATATAACTCTTTAGATCGTGGATTTTTCCCTACTGATGGACTTAAAATAACAGCTAATGCTAAAGTCACAGCACCATTATTTGAAAATAGGTTCTATAAACTAGTTTCAGATGCGTCTTACTATTATCCCATTGACAATGACCATAACTGGATCTTTTTAACTCGTGCTCGATTAGGCTACGGTGGCGGTTTAGGTGGAAAAGAGTTACCTTTTTATGAAAACTTCTATGCTGGTGGTGCCTCAGTACTACGTGGGTTTAAATCAAATACTGTAGGTCCTAAAGCGGTATATCTTAATAAAAGTGGAGTTTGCGATAGCTTAGATAATACATCTGGATGTACAAAATCAAAAGATGCTGTAGGTGGTAATGCTATAGCTTTTGCAAGTACAGAGCTAATTCTTCCAACGCCATTTGCTAGCGAAAAATATGCTGATAATATTAGAACATCACTATTTTTCGATGCAGGTACTGTATGGGATACTGAATGGAATTTAAAAGGAAAAAATATCCCTGATTATAGTTCTCCATCGGATATTAGGATGTCTGCTGGGCTTGCCGTGCAATGGATGTCTCCATTAGGTCCTTTAGTCTTTTCTTATGCTCAACCGTTTAAGAAATATGATGGCGATTCAACTCAACAGTTTCAATTTAATATAGGTTCTACATGGTAATTCCATGTTATAAAATAGAAAACAAATAGGTGATTAAAGTGAAAAAAATTATATATTTTCTTAGTGTTAGTACGGCGTTACTTTTTGCAGGCTTTGTAAATGCTGAAGTAAAAATTGGTGTAGTCGATGTTATGTCAGTATTACAACGCATGCCTCAACGCGAATCGGTTGGTAAAGCATTGGATAGTGAATTTGAAGCAAGAGCTAAATCATTACAAGCTGAAGAAAAGAAAGCAAATGAAGCTGCTGCACGATTAAAAAAAGATGGTTTAACATTATCTTCATCTGAAAAAACGAAATTAAATAAAACAATTTCTGATTTTGAAAATAAAGCTAAGGCTTTTTCTGCAGATTATCGTAAGCGTGAAACAGAAGAAGCAGAGAAATTATTAATTAAAATCCAAGAAGCTATTAAAGATATAGTCGCAAAAGAAAAATACGATATTATTTTAAAAGCAGAAGCCACCTTATCAGCTTCAGATGCGGTTGACATTTCAGACAAAGTGTTGGAAAAGGTTAAAAAATAATGTTTTCCTTTCGTTTAGAGCAATTAGCTAAGCAACTTGATGCTAGGTTACATGGTGATGGTGATTTAGCCATCACTGGTATAGCATCAATGAATAGTGCTATATCAGGTCAAATTACATTTTTATCTGATAAGAAATTACAAAAGAATTTATTAGAATGCAAAGCTTCTGCTGTGGTAATGACAGAAGAGAGTCTTGAGCATTGGAATGGTGCAGCCCTTATTGTAAAAGATCCATACCTTGCATATGCAAAATTAGCACAATACCTAGATACTACTCCAGCTCCAGCTAAGGATATAGCTACATCAGCAGTGATTGATTCGACAGCTCAATTAGGTAGTAATGTTTCTATTGGCGCTAATGCTGTTATCGAAAGCGGTGTGATATTAGGAGATGATTGTATCATTGGAGCAGGGTGTTTTGTTGGAAAAAATACAACAATAGGTGCAGGTACAAAATTATGGGCTAATGTTTCTATTTATCATAATTGTATTATTGGAGAAAATTGCCTGATTCAATCTGGGACTGTAATTGGTGCAGATGGATTTGGTTATGCTAATGATAAAGGGAACTGGGTTAAAATTCCTCAATTAGGGCGTGTTGTCATTGGCAATAACGTTGAAATTGGTGCCTCAACGACAATTGATCGCGGTGCTCTTGATGATACTATTATTGGTAATGGTGTTATTATTGACAATCAATGTCAGATTGCTCATAACGATGTAATTGGAGATCATACGGCTGTTGCTGGCGGTGTTATTATGGCTGGAAGTTTAACTATTGGTCGACACTGTTTAATCGGTGGTGCAAGTGTTATTAATGGACATATGGAAATATGTGATCAAGTTACAGTAACAGGTATGGGTATGGTAATGCGTCCAATTACACAGCCTGGTGTTTATTCATCAGGTATTCCATTGCAAGAAAACAAAGTATGGCGAAAAACGGCATCATTAGTTTTACATATTGACGAAATGAATAAACGCCTGAAAGCGCTTGAGAAGAAACTATTAAATGTCTCGACGTAGACGATTACGGTCGGTATAATGCATGCCTATTTTTTAATTTTTTAGCTCAATTATCGTTTTTATATAATTATGAGCAAATAATATTCAATAATTTCGAGGTATAAACATGCAAGTTTCGGTAGAAACAACACAAGGATTAGGTCAACGTTTATCTATTACAATTAAAGCTGAAGATATTAAAAAAGCAGTTGATAAAGAGCTTATTAATACAGCAAAAAAAGTACGTATTGATGGTTTTCGTAAAGGAAAAGTCCCTTTAAAAATTGTTGAACAACGTTATGGTGCTTCTATTTTACAAGATGCTTTAGGCGATTTGATGCAACGGAATTTTGTTGACGCTATTATTCAAGAAAAATTAAATCCAGCCGGAGCTCCGACTTATACTCCACAAGAATATAAAAATGGTGAAGACTATACATTTACTGTTGAATTTGAAGTTTACCCAGAAATAAAAGTTGAAAATTTAGATAAAATTGAAGTTGAAAAACCAGTTGCACAAGTTGCTGATGCAGATGTTGAAACAATGATTGAAACATTACGCAAACAACAAGGTACTTGGAAAGAAGTTGAAAAAGCGGCTGAAGAGCAATACCGTGTTACTTTGGATTTTGTCGGTCAAGTCGATGGCGCAGAGTTTGAAGGTGGTAAGGCTAATGATTTTGCATTAGTATTAGGGCAAGGCCGTATGATTCCAGGTTTTGAAGATGCAATTATTGGTCATAAAGTAGGTGATAAGTTTGATATTAATGTGACTTTCCCTGAGGACTATCATGCTGAAAACCTAAAAGGTAAACCTGCCGTATTCGCATCTACACTTAAGAAGGTTGAAGAACTTGAATTACCTGAACTAACCGAAGATGTTGTTAAACGTTTTGGTATTGTAGATGGTACCGTTGAAAGTTTGCGAGCTGAAGTTCGTAAAAATATGACAAGAGAACTCAACGCAACAATTCGTAACAAAGTTAAAACACAAGCTATTGATGGTTTAGTTAAAAATAATGAGATTGATGTACCAGTGGCATTAATCGATCGTGAAATTAATGTGTTACGTCAACAAGCCTTATCTCGCTTTGGTGGTAATGTCAAACAAAGTATGGAATTACCGAAAGAACTATTTGAAGCTGAGGCTAAAAAACGTGTTGCTACAGGCTTATTATTTAGTGAAATAATTGAAAGTAATAAATTAACTGCAGACGAATCGCGTGTTCAAGCATTAATTGATGAAATTGCGACTGCATATGAAGATCCAAAAGAAGTTTCAGAATATTATCATAAAGATAAAAAAGCAATGGAGAATATTCGAGCTGTTGCATTAGAAGATCAAGTTGTAGATCTGTTGTTAGCTAGTGCGAAAGTAACAGAAAAAAATTATTCATTTTCTGAATTAATGAATCAGCAGATGGCTTAATCTATTAGCCTTTTCATTTAATTTAAAAACGCTCACTTTTAAGCCCAAATATGTATTATCTGTTTGGGCTATTTTGTTAATTAGGAGATAAAAATGCCTTTAGAATCATATATGGGTGTTATTCCAATGGTAGTTGAACAAAGCTCTCGGGGTGAACGAGCTTATGATATTTACTCACGGCTATTAAAAGAGCGAGTTATATTTTTGACGGGACAAGTTGAAGATAATATGGCAAACCTTATTATTGCTCAAATGTTGTTTCTAGAAGCAGAGAATCCTGATAAAGATATCCATTTGTATATCAATTCACCTGGTGGAGTTGTTACAGCTGGTATGGCTATTTATGATACAATGCAATTTATAAAACCAGATGTTAGTACAATTTGTTTGGGACAGGCTTGTTCAATGGGGTCATTGCTTTTAACAGCTGGAGCTAAAGGTAAACGTTATTGCTTACCAAATGCACGTGTCATGATTCACCAACCATTAGGTGGTTTTCAAGGACAGGCTTCTGATATCCAAATACATGCACAAGAGATTTTACAGGTAAAAAACCGATTAAATAATATTTTAGCAATGCACACAGGTCAAGATATTAGTGTGATTGAAAAAGATACCGACCGTGATAATTTTATGTCTGCGGATAAAGCAGTTGAATATGGTTTAGTTGATGCCATATATAGTAAACGATCTTAATGTTGGGTAGGTGGTAAACGTGAATAAAGAAAGTTCAAAAAAATTACTCTATTGTACTTTTTGTGGTAAAAGTGAGCATGAAGTCCGTAAACTTATTGCTGGTCCATCATCTATTTATATTTGTAATGAATGTATAGGATTATGTAATGATATTTTAAAAGAAGAGAAAAAAAGTTTTCTTTCTCATGAAGAGTTTATTAGTAAACCATTACCAACACCACACGAAATTAGAGAGCATCTTGATGAATATGTAATAGGTCAAGAAAGAGCTAAAAAAGTTTTGTCTGTCGCTGTTTATAATCATTACAAGCGCTTACGTAACCATGCTAGTCGTAGTGATGTTGAATTAGGCAAAAGTAATATTTTGCTTATAGGACCTACTGGTAGTGGTAAAACGTTATTAGCTGAAACTTTAGCTCGTTTTTTAGACGTTCCTTTTGCTATGGCCGATGCAACAACATTAACTGAAGCAGGTTATGTTGGTGAAGATGTAGAGAATATTATTCAAAAATTATTACAGAATTGTGATTATGATGTTGAAAAAGCTCAGAGGGGTATTATTTACGTTGATGAAATCGATAAAATTTCACGAAAATCGGATAACCCATCTATTACTAGAGATGTTTCTGGTGAGGGAGTTCAACAGGCTTTATTGAAAATTATTGAAGGCACTATTGCTTCAGTTCCGCCAAAAGGTGGACGTAAACATCCTCAGCAGGAGTTTTTGCAAGTAGATACTTCAAAAATTCTATTTATTTGCGGTGGTGCATTTAGTGGTTTGGATAAAGTCATTGAAAATCGTGTATCAATTAACACAGGAATAGGTTTTGGTGCTGAGGTAACAAGTACTAAAAATAAACTTTCTGAGTCGGAGCTATTAGCTAAAATTGAGGCTGAAGACTTAGTTAAGTTTGGTTTAATTCCTGAGTTTATCGGAAGATTACCTGTTATAGGAACATTATCCGAATTAGATAAAAATGCTTTAATTAATATTCTGACGGAACCTAAAAACGCCTTGACTAAACAATTTCAAACTTTGTTTGAGTTAGATGGTGTTGAACTTGAGTTTACGAGAGAAGCCTTGGATGCTATCGCTATAAAAGCGATGCAAAGAAAAACAGGAGCGAGAGGTTTGCGTTCAATTGTTGAAAATATATTATTAGATACAATGTATGACTTACCATCAATGGATACTATTAACAAAGTAATTGTTGAAAAAGAAACCGTTGAACAATCTCTAGCACCGAAATTAATCCATCGTGAAGATGCTGAAATCTCGGCTTGAAATATATATTTGCCATCATAGATATGATGGCAAGAGCTATACCTCAAATTAATATTAAAGCAAAATTTCAGTAAATACTGTCAAGATGTTCTAGAATTAGTGTATGTTAAAACAAAAAAGATAGGCTTGAATATCTAAAAATGACCCCAATATTTATCTAATAGATTTGTACTACTAGAGAGAATAAAATGAAAATAAAACGAACTAAACAAATGATTATGCCTATTTTACCATTGCGTGATGTTGTTGTATTTCCACATATGGTAATTCCTCTCTTTGTTGGTAGAAGTAAATCAATACGTTGCTTAGAAGCTGCAATGGAAATGGATAAGCAAGTCTTTCTTGTAACCCAAAAAAATCCTTCTCAAGATGATCCTGATATAGATGATTTATATGATGTCGGAACTGTGGCCAATGTTTTACAATTACTTCAATTACCAGATGGAACAGTAAAAGTTCTTGTTGAAGGTATTGCAAGAGCTAAAATGAATGACATTGTTGAGAACAACGATTATGAATTTTTTATTGCAAAAGTCAAACCATTAAGTGAAGTAAAAAAAGCCGCGGATATAAGTGAGGCTATGATACGCTTAACTTTATCTAACTTTGATGAATACTCAAAACTAAACAAAAAAATAACTCAGGAAGTTGTTGATTCTATACGTTTTTTGAAAGAACCTTCACGTTTAGCCGACTCTATTGCTGCAACTCTATTCTTGAAAGTTGAACAAAAACAAGAGATTTTAGAAACCGCTAATCTTATAAAGCGTTTCGAATTGCTTATTTCATTGATGGAATCAGAAATTGATTTACTACAAGTTGAAAAAAATATTCGACAACGAGTTAAACAACAAATGGAAAAGGCTCAAAGGGAGTATTACCTCAATGAGCAAATTAAAGCTATTCATAAAGAGTTAGGCGATATAGATAATAAACCTGATGAATATGAAGAATTAAAAGAAAAAATTACTAAAGCTAAAATGCCAAAAGAAGCTACAGATAAAGCATTAGCTGAGCTTAATAAACTTAAAATGATGCCAGCGATGTCTGCTGAGGCAACGGTTGTTAGGGGATATATTGATTGGATGCTTCAAGTTCCTTGGTATAAGCGTAGTAACGTTAAAAAAGATATTGAAGCTGCACAAAAAGTTTTAGATAAAGATCATTATGGACTTGAACGTGTAAAAGATAGAATTTTAGAATATTTAGCAGTTCAAGGCCGTGTTAATAAAGTTAAAGGTCCAATTTTATGTTTAGTTGGTCCTCCTGGTGTGGGGAAAACGTCACTTGGTCAATCAATTGCTAAAGCGACAGGACGTCAGTATATACGAATGGCGCTTGGTGGTGTACGTGACGAAGCTGAGATACGTGGACATAGGCGTACATATATTGGTTCGATGCCAGGTAAATTAATTCAACGCATGGTGAAAGTGGGGGTTAAGAATCCGTTATTTTTATTAGATGAGATAGATAAGATGGCATCGGATATGCGTGGCGACCCTGCATCTGCATTATTGGAAGTACTTGATCCTGAACAAAATAATGCTTTTAGTGACCATTATTTAGAAGTTGACTACGATTTATCTGATGTGATGTTTGTTGCAACGGCTAACTCTATGAATATTCCTGCGCCATTATTGGATAGGATGGAAGTTATTCGTCTTTCTGGCTATACAGAAGATGAGAAATTGAATATAGCAAAGCAACACCTAATTGCTAAGCAGATTGAAAATAATGGTTTGAAATCAAAAGAAATCAGTATTGATGACTCAGCTATTATTGGAATCATTCGTTATTATACGCGGGAAGCTGGGGTTAGAAACCTAGAAAGAGAGATTGCAAAAATTTGTCGTAAAGTTGTTAAGCAATTAGCATTAAATAATAAATTGAAAAAGGTAATTGTGACACAGGATAACTTAAAAGATTTCTTGGGAATACAGCGTTTTGATTACGGTAAGGCAGATAACGAAAACCGCATTGGACAAGTTATTGGTCTTGCTTGGACAGAAGTGGGGGGAGATTTACTTACTATTGAATCTGTAAGTGTTTTAGGTAAAGGAAAATTGACTTACACTGGTTCATTAGGTGATGTTATGCAAGAATCGATTCAAACGGCATTAACAGTTGTTCGATCTCGTGCAGAAAAATTGGGTATTAATAGTGATTTTTATGAAAAACGCGATATCCATGTGCATGTGCCTGATGGAGCAACACCAAAAGATGGGCCGAGTGCAGGTATAGCAATGTGTACTTCACTAATTTCAACATTAACGGGTAATCCAGTTCGCTCTGATGTTGCTATGACGGGCGAAATAACATTACGCGGTGAAGTTTTACCTATCGGCGGATTAAAAGAAAAGTTATTAGCTGCACACCGAGGTGGAATTAAAACTGTATTGATTCCAATGGATAATGTTAAAGACTTGGAAGATATTCCTGATAATGTAAAATCTGAAGTTGATATACATCCAGT
The DNA here is from genome assembly GCF_001690415.1 of Gilliamella sp. Imp1-1. Taxonomy (NCBI): domain Bacteria; kingdom Pseudomonadati; phylum Pseudomonadota; class Gammaproteobacteria; order Orbales; family Orbaceae; genus Gilliamella; species Gilliamella sp. Imp1-1. Next base: position 55,615 of record NZ_LZHK01000045.1, on the reverse strand, counting down.
AAAATGGATTGATGATGTGCTTACAATTGCATTGCAGAATAATCCATTTGGTATAGAGCCAGTACCAACAACTAGAAAAGCTATTAAGAAATTAAAAAATAGCGTCGATAATTCAGCTATATTAAACTAGTTATTTATTAATTTAATAAAAGATCAACTCTATGTTGATCTTTTTTTTATGCTACATAACATTCGGACAATAGCCAATTTAGTTAAATATGCTATACTTTTACAATTCAACATTTGGTATGGAGAATCGCAATAAATGATGGAGACAATCCGAACAGCAGCAAATAATATTGTTGTTAAGATTATTTTTGCAATAATTATTTTATGTTTTATTTTCACTGGCGTCGGATTTCTAGGCTTTGGTGGCAGTGTAAGTGTTCAAGATCAACAGAAATATATCGCAAAAGTTGATGGTGAAGGTATTAGTCGGGCCGAATTCGAAGCTCAAGCTAGAGCAGTAACAGCGAATGCTGGAGGCGATAGTTCTTTTATCAAAAAATTACGCCGTAATGTTTTATCTTATCAAATTGATAATTATTTAGCTTATAAATTTTCAGAAAAAGTTGGTGTAGCTATTAGTAATGATCAAATCAAAAAGTTTATCAAAAAACAAAAAGAGTTTTTTAAAGATGGTAAATTTGATAATCAGACATATTTAAACCTTCTAGCTGAAAATAATTTTACTCCAGATAGTTATGCTGAAATTATAAGAACAGTATTACAGCAACAACAGACTGTTAATGCTATAATAAATAGTAATTTTATTCTGCCAATTGATTCTGAAATAGCTTCTCTTAAAAATCAAACTAGAAGTGTATATGCTACTTCTGTTAATGCTTCTGTAAGTGATATTGATGAGTCGAATATTACGTTAGATGATGAACAAAAATATTATAACGAACATTCAAAAGATTTTTTTAAAAATGAGCGTGTAAAAGTTAAATATATTATGACTTCTGACGAATCTTTGAGAAAAACAATTAGCGTTACTGAAAAAGAAATTAAAAATGAGTATGATAAAAATATTAAAACTTATTCATATCCAGCTAAGAGAGCTTATAGTGTAATTTTTGTGACTAATAAAGAACAAGCTAATGAAATTGCAAAGGATCTTTCGTCTGGAGCTGATTTTGATACTATTGCTAAAACTGTTAATCAGAATCATGATATTTCACCTTATGGCAAAAATGGTTCATTAGGCTGGTTTGCTGATGATGATTCATTACCTCAAGTTTTTAAAGATGCTCAATTAAAGAAAGTAGGGAAAATCTCATCGCCAATAGCCGTTGATAGTGGTTACGCAATAGTGAAATTAGATGGTATACAACCTAAAAAAGTTATGGATTTCGATTATGCTAAATACCAAATCAAGCCAAAACTCACTGAACAAAAAATACAAAAAGCTTTAGAAAATGAAGAGAATAAAATTAAAACTGCATTACATGATTCTCCTAAAAGTATTGAAGAGCTTGCTAACAAACTTGGATTTGAAGTAAAGACCTCAAATTGGATATCTTTCAACGATAAGTTTTCACTTGCTGCTCATCCAGAGGTTAGGGATGTGATTTTTAGTGAAGAAATGATAGTCGATGGTAAGGCAACGAATAAAGTTTCTGATTTAATACCTGTAGATAGAAGTTTTGGGAAGTATGATTTTGTTGTACAAACAGTTGATTATCGTCCTGAAGGTATAGCTCCATTTGATGAAGTTAAAGAAGATATCCATAATAAACTTTTTACAGAAAAGGCTCAAAGCCAGTTTAAATCTAGTGTTGATAATATATTGACTCAACTTAACGAAACTGGAAAAGCCAAAAATGTCCAATTTGCAAAAAAATATGTTTTGAATCGAAATTCAACAGAACTTGATCAAAAAGTTGTTAATATGGTCTTTAATTTGAATCCTTCTTCATCGGGGAAGACTGTTTATGGTGTGGAATTTTTAGATGATAAAAATGCTTATATTGTTGCGCTAACTAAGGTAGATACCCCAACAGAATATGAAGATATTTCTTCTGAGTTGTTACCTTTATTTATTAATAATACGCATTATTATCTTGCTGCTGACATACGCTCTAAGGCTAAGATAGAAATTATGCCTGATTCCAATTTGTGATTTAACTCCCAAAATAGTAGAAATAATTGAAAAAATGAAAAGTCACTTAGGTGGCTTTTCTCATTTTTATTATTAATGAAATTTTTTTATTTGATGAAGTGAGATAGTTATAAAGCAAATTTAATTGCGTAACTATTTTATGAGGTTAATCAAATGAAAGTATTTTCAATATTATGTATTATATTATCAAGTTTTATTTTTTCGAATATAAGCTTTGCTAATTCGGTTCCAGAAACACCAACTTCCGTTAAACAAGAACAAAAACAAGTTGTTCAAGTAAATATCAATACTGCAACAGCAGAAGAATTATCAAAAGTATTGACTGGAATTGGGGCAAGTAAAGCTCAGAAGATTATAGAATATCGGGAAAAGTTTGGCCCTTTTGTTTCAGTTGAGCAGCTAAAGGAAGTTTCAGGTATTGGACAGGCAACATTGGATAAAAACGCTGGTAAAATAATATTATAATTTATTATCTCCACTAATTAATTATTGGTGGAGATAATATCAATCTAATTATCAATAGGATCAACATCAATGCTCCATCTTACTTTTGATGTTTCGCTCCATTTTCCTATTACGATTAATAGTTGATCCAAAATTTTCTGTAATTGTTGTCTGCTTGTATGTTGAAGTAGTAATTGCCAACGATGATATCCTGCTTTTTTCGGTTGACTTGCAGGCATTGGCCCCAACTGCCATAAAGTATTATTACTATGTTCTTTTAGCCAATCATGCACATGTTGTAAGAATGCTGGAGCGTAATGATTGTTACGATCAGCTGCACGAATTAATGTTTGGTAACTAAACGGAGGTAATTGTGTATGTTGCCGTTCTTGTAACGTTAGTTTGGCAAATTTTTCATAACCTTGAGTTAGTAAAATATTGAGCAAAGGGTGATCTGGATGATATGTTTGTAAAATAACTTGCCCAGCTTTAGTTTCTCGACCCGCTCTTCCTGATACTTGAGTATAAATTTGGGCAAATCGTTCAGTTGCCCGAAAATCATTTGAAAATAAAGCACCATCCACATCAACAATTCCAACCAAGGTTACATCTGGAAAATGATGTCCTTTAGCTAAAATTTGTGTACCAACTAGAATGTGTGCTCCTCCTTGTTGGATACTTTGTAAATAGTTATCTAATGCGCCTTTTTTACTCACTGTATCTCGATCAATGCGACTAATTTTGATATTAGGAAAAAGGATTTCTAGTTGTTGTTCAAGTTGTTCTGTCCCAAACCCAATAGGCATTAAATGTGTTGAACCACATTTTGGGCATTGTTTAGGAACTGTTCTTGGTGTATCGCAATAATGACATATGAGTTTATGTTGTTTTTGATGTAATGTATAAGGTTTATCACAGCGAGGACATTCAGCAATCCAACCGCAATCATGGCATATTAATAATGGTGAAAAACCTCGGCGATTTAAAAATAGCATTACCTGATTATTATTAGATAAATGCTTTTTTATTTGTTCAATTAATGGTTGAGATAAACCAGCAGTAAGTACTAACCCACGCAGATCCAAAATTGACTGTTTGGCTAGCATTGCATTACCGGCTCTTTCGGTTAATTGTAATAAATGATATTTGTGATTTTGCGCATTATTGAGTGTTTCAAGTGAAGGTGTTGCAGAACCTAAAACAATTGGAATATTGTTAAATTTTGCGCGGATAATTGCTAGATCTCGAGCATGATAACGCCAACCTTCTTGTTGTTTATAGGAACTATCATGCTCTTCATCAATAATAATCATTCCTAAGTCTTTAAAAGGAGTAAAAAGTGATGAGCGAGTGCCAACAACAATAGCATTTTCACCATGTTTACTTCTTAGCCAAACAGTGAGTCTTTGTTTATCCGTTAATCCTGAGTGCAAAATATCAATTGGCGCATTAAAGCGTTTTTTGAAACGTCCAATTGTTTGTGGTGTTAACCCAATTTCTGGAACTAGTACTAATGCTTGTTTACCTGTAGCTAATATATTAGATAGTATGTTTAAATATACTTCTGTTTTACCCGAACCAGTCACTCCTTCTAATAAAAATACTTCAAATTGATGATTTTTGTTGTTGATTGTTTCTATAGCATAGGTCTGTTCTTTATTTAGCTGAATTGAACTAGTATTTGTTGAAAAATTGGTTTGCCATTGAATATTATCGGATTGGCAGTTTACTTGTTCTATAAGATTTTTTTTCTGTAATTCTTTATAAATAGTGTTATTTACGTCATTTTCAGAAAGAGTATTATTTCTGAATGATGATAATAATAATTTTTGTTTTGGAGTCCGTGATAACGATTCTAAATCAATATTTTTACCCAACTGAGTTAATTGCCATTGTTTTATATCTTCCTTGATTGCTTTTCGCCCTTGTCGTAATAAAACAGGTATAGAATGGAATAGAACTTCGCCAATAGGATAATGGTAATAACTAGCTGCCCAGTTTAACAACTGCCAAATAGAAGGCGTAAAAACAGGTTCAGTATCAATGACAGTTGTAATCGTTTTTAAGCTTTCAATATCAAATTCGGTTTTTTCGTCAATACTAACAATAATTCCTATTGCGTCACGTTTACCGAAAGGAACTTTAACCCGCATTCCAACTTGAGCTGGTTTAGTTAATTGATAATCAAATATTTGGTAAAGAGGTACAGGTAAGGCTATATGAGCGATAAGCATTAAAAATCACAAGTATTATAATTTATATAAAGCTATATTGTACGCAGTTTTTACATAACCCGCAAAAGTTATAAAAACAATCTAGTTTTTATTCATCTAGATTTATTACATTAATAGCCTTAAAAGGATTAGTAGTAACTATTAATAAAATTTGCTATCTTGGTAAAAATTGATGATTAATAAAATGTTAAGGATTAAAGGATGAGTGAATCATTTTCGCACATTAATCAGCGAGGTGAAGCTTATATGGTTGATGTGTCTGAAAAACTAATAACAACACGCGAAGCAAGAGCTGAGTCATTAGTCTTAATGAATTCTGAAACACTGAAGATGATTATTGAGGGTAAACATCATAAAGGCGATGTTTTTGCAACAGCAAGAATTGCAGGGATTCAAGCTGCTAAAAAGACTTGGGAGCTTATTCCGCTTTGTCATCCACTTTTTTTGAGTAAAATTGAAATTAACATAGAAGTAGATCAAATAAAAAATTGTGTTCGAGTTCAATCGTTTTGTCGATTGAATGGGCAAACTGGTGTTGAAATGGAAGCAATGGTTGCTGCATCCGTTGCTGCTTTAACCATTTACGATATGTGCAAAGCGGTTCAAAAAGATATGGTGATTTCTCAAGTAAGATTGTTGACGAAGAGTGGTGGTAGGTCAGGGGACTTTATTGCCCAAAAGGTTTAATAGATAGAAGATGAATAAAGTTATTTTTTTTGCTCAAATTAGAGAATTAGTTGGGACTGAGAGTGTTATGTTAGATGCTAATCAACTTTCAGTTTCCTATCTTATCGATCAGTTAAGTGAACGTGGTGAACAATGGTTTTTGGCATTTAAGGAAAACCCTGTTTTATGTGCTGTAAATCAAACTTTGGTTGATTTTGATTATATTGTGAAAGAAGGTGATGAAATTGCTTTCTTTCCTCCTGTAACAGGTGGATAACATTATGGATCTTATCAAGGTTAGTGAGCAGCCGATTGATGTTAATAAGCTAAACGACTGGCTTTCACAATTACCACAAGATGGTGCTGTTGTCTCTTTTATGGGCAAAGTTCGTAGTAATGAAAAACAAATAATAAGCTTATTTTTAGAACATTATGCAGGAATGACAGAGAAAATCTTGGGTAATCTTATAGCCCAAGCCAGAAAGCGGTGGCAATTAAGTCGAGTTGCGGTAATTCATCGAGTAGGTGAAATTAGCGCAAATGAAAAGATTGTCTTTGTGGGAGCAAGTAGCGCACATCGTTCAGATGCGTTTGCAGCAGTAGAGTTCATTATGGATGTATTAAAGAACGAAGCGCCTTTTTGGAAAAAAGAACGAACGCCCCAAGGCGAAACTTGGGTTGAAGCAAAAAAAACAGATAAAGAAGCATTGAGAAAATGGTATTAGTATTTATTTAGTATATAATGATATTAAGTCATGTCATTCTTTTTTAATGAGAGGTAATTAATGAGAAATTATTCACCTAATGGTTCTATTATTGAACAATCTGGTAACCGCGTGCAAACATACATGAGTCATGTTTATGGTTGGATGACCGTCGGATTGCTTTTAACAGCCCTAGTTGCTTGGTTTGCATCTAATAACTATGCGCTTTTGAACGTTTTATATCAAGGTATGTGGGTGTTACTTATTGCTGAATTTGCTTTAGTTATTGCTATTTCTGCATTGATTAATCGTCTTTCTGGAGCTGTTGCGACAACGTTATTCATGCTTTATTCGGTTTTAAATGGTTGCACATTTTCGATTTATTTTATTGTTTATACTTCATCATCAATAGCAAGTGTATTTTTTATTACTGCTGGAATGTTTGCAGCTTTGGCTCTTTATGGTTATACCACTAAACGTGATTTGTCTGGTTTTGGACGTTTTTTATTTATGGGATTAGTGGGTATTGTAATTGCTTCGCTCGTTAATATCTTCATGCAAAGCCAACCATTAATGTGGGCTATTACATATATTGGTGTATTTGTTTTTGCTGGATTAACAGCTTATGATACACAAAAATTGAAGGAGTTAGGCGATCAATTATCGCAGGATGATCCTAATATGTTTAGGAGATTTGTTATTTTAGGTGCACTAACCCTTTATCTTGATTTCATTAACTTATTCATTATGTTGTTAAGAATTTTTGCAGATCGTCGATAATTGCATTTAATTCAACTAAAAGGGCTCTAAATTGAGCCTTTTTTGTTAAAATTTTATTAGAATCGTATTTTTTTAGTACTAGTTTGTTAAAAAGTTTCAGGAAAGACTATGTTTCAATATAAAATACAGTAAAATTCTTATTATAATGAATTAATAACTTACTTAACAATATGAAAAAATTATACTATTTTGCCTTAATTAATCTATTTATTTCATCAATACTATCAATTCGTTTCTTTCTTGTCCCTGAGGCATCATTTAATTGGCCGAGTGTGGCATTTTCAATATTTGCTGTATTGGGGCATTTTTTCTCGGCTTATTTATTACTTTTGGTTGTTTGTATACCTCTTTTATGGTTTAAACAAGCTATTTGCAATATTATTTTAGCTGCAATATTTAGCTTTATTCAAATTGGATTATATATCGATACTATTGTATTTCAACAGTATCGATTTCACGTAAATCAATCTGTCTTATCCATGGTTTTGTCTGGACAGGTTGTCGATTTTTCGATAATTACCTATTTTTTAATGTTTACGCTTATTGTTGTTGTATTTTGCACAGAGTATTTTATTCTTTACTTGCTCAATAACAAATTAACTTCATTGCATAAAAATTCAAGAATTGTTTTATTATCAACAATATTTCTTTTCAGTTCATTTTTAATTAGTCATGTTGTGCACATGATTGCATTTTATTATGCTTATTCGCCTATTATGGTAGTGAAAGAATATATTCCACTTTATCGACCATTTACGTCGAAAAAAATCATGAATTTTTTTGACGAAAAAGGGCAACGAAAAGTCGTGTATAACAAAGATAATAGTAATGCTAGTGTTGATTACCCGAAAAATCCTTTGGTGATTAATCCAGAAAATAAAAAAACTAAAAATATTATGTTTATTGTTTTGGATTCTTGGCGATATGATACGTTTAGTGAAGAAATTTCGCCTAATACATTTCGTTTTGTTAAGCAGAATAATGGGGTTATTTTTGATAACCATTATTCAACTGGTAATGCAACACGTACAGGTATTTTTGGTTTGTTTTATGGTATTCCAGGTACTTATTGGGATTCATTTTTACGAAATAGTGTTCCTTCACTCTTTATCACAACACTACAGAAAGAAAACTATAATATTGGGATTTTTACATCAGCTAAAGTAACTGCTCCAGAATTTGATCGAACAGCCTTTGTTACCATCAAAAATTTAAGAATTAGTAGTAAAGATGGTTCTGCATCTAGTCGAGATAAACAAATTACTGATGATTGGCTTGCATGGTATAAACTACGAGATACATCTAGACCGACATTTTCTTTTTTATTTTATGATGCTCCTCATGCTTATGACTTTCCTGACGATTTTTCGGTGAAATTCAAACCTATTGGTGATCTTAATTATATGACATTGAGTAATGACACCGATCCTTTGCCTATTTTTAATCGTTACAAGCAAAGTGTTTATTATGATGATTATTTACTACAAAATATTTATGATGAGCTTGTAGAATCAGGTTCGTTAGATAATACAATATTGATTATTACAGGTGATCATGCTCAAGAGATGAATGATAATAAATTAGGATTTTGGGGGCATAATGGTAATTACACAGATGCACAAACAAAGGTGCCTTTTATTATTATTGGTGGTAAAGAATTAGAGAGCCTTAAAAATAATAGTACAAAAATAACAAGCCATGAAGATGTCGTTCCAACCCTAATGAAACATTATTTATATGTGAAAAATGATATAAGTGATTATTCGACAGGTTATGATTTATTTAATCCTATAACTGACCGTAACTGGCTTTTGATGTCTAATTATAGTTCTTATGCGGTGAGAACATCTGATAATATTTATCTTGTTAATCGATTAGGTATCAGTCATTATATGGATTTACATAATCGTGAAGTTGATGAAGTGCCGAATTATCAATATATTCAAGAAGCAATGAATCATATGCGTTATTTTTCTCAATCAGCAAAAAATAGCTTAATAAATAAAAACAATTAATTATTAATATTAAGTTGATAATACGGTTAAATTATATAAAGCAATTTCAGGTGAAACATCTTATGATGTTTTTAGAGGATTATTTCAATCATGAAGTGTGAATAGCTCAATTCTTTTTTACAAATAATTGATAAAAATTTGGATATATAATTGATTTTATTGTTTTCATTTGTGTTAATAAAGATCCTATATATCAATAAAACAGAGATCACATTAATGTTGTTTTTGGCGTACTTTTGTTTAGCATATGATATATTAAAACTCTTTATGATTTGCTTTTAGAATAACGACATAGAGCAAATTAACACTTATGACAATAAAGTAACAATAATTGCCTTGATACCACTAAAACCGATGTAAAGGCCCTTTTATAATTTCATTAATTTGCATTATAAAAATACCTTGTTAAAATAAACCCGAAGCAAATTAAAGCATTATTCAAAAACGATATAATATTATTATTTTTAATTTATAAAAATATGGCTGGTTTGTATGATTCTGGAATTTAAAAATTATAAAAATGATCTCTTAAATCAAAGTACAATAAAAAGATAAATATTAAGAATGGGTTTTATGGCTAATTTTCTAAAAAAAACATTTGGGGCATTAACTCTAGGTTATTTGATACGACAATATCTATTTTGTTTAATATTTGTTGTACCGCTTTTTTGTTTAATCATATTTAAGTTTAAAAATCCTGAAAGTATATATTTAGGTGTATGTATTTTAATACAATGGGGATTATATCCATATTCTAGATTTGTTTATGAAGGTGTTGTGAATTACATAGTTGGGGATAATTTATTTATTGTACGAACAGAATTGTTCTTAATAGTAAAAATATGGACAATGGCGCTGTGTTTTGGTTTTGCTTGGTTACTTGCTCCACTAGGTTTATTATATTTATATTTTCGATCGTCTTAGTTAGATGGATTTACCTTGCTATGCATTATTAGAAATATAAGTAATATAGCAATGATAATTCTGATACTTACTTTATATTGGGCTTTCTTTTTTATCCAAGCATGACTACTCACTAAAATTAGACGTACTTTTTTATAGTATTGCTGTATTAAAAGGTTATATTATGAATTGTTATAAGTTAGCAAGATAAAGCAGATTAACACTTGTAATAACCAAGTAAAAAAACTACCAAACTATTACTAGCATAAAACACAATGCTACCAAGAGAGATTTATGAATCAACAAAATACCAATAATTGCCTTGATACGACTCAAACCGATGTAAAACGCTCTTTTATAATTTCAATTATGCATAAATTAGTTCCTTTTTCGATGATTTGGGTAAGTTTAGTTTTAATGTATGGCGTAATATGTATGTACACTAACACTGTTGGACAAGATGAGTTTTACCGTTTTATCTTCTTTTTGCGTAGCCCTTTTATTGTGGTGCTTAATTGTATTGCATTATTTATTAGTGTTTACCATTCAATAGTTTGGTTTAATTTAATACCCAAAGCTTTACCTTGCACAATATTTAATAAAAAATCTAACGCATTATTACTGATTGCGGGACTGTGGATGGTGATGCTAACTGTTTCGATTTTTTTATTTTTATTTGTATTGAAGTGAGTGGTATTGAATTAATGAAAAATCAACAAATTCAAGTTAAAAATACTGATGGAAAAGTCATAAAAGGATTATTTGCTTTAGGCGGTACATGGGCTGCAATTTTTTTACCAGTTGTGCTTGTCATTTTGGCATTTATTATTCCTTTTGGCGATGCAATAACACGTTCTTATATTCTTAAAATAGCCAATAAAGAAATTGGTAAAGTTTTTTTATTTTTGATGATTTCATTACCTATCTGGTGTGGATTACAACAAATTTTATCCATTTTACACGAGCGTAAAATCTATCCTAAACGTGAAAAATTACTGACGTTTGGATTAGCATTAGCATGGACATTACATGCTATTTATATATTGTTTATTCGAATGTAAGAGATATTTTTTTGAATTGTAAGAACAACGGCAAAAATACACAAAACGTTATTAATCAAATCACGTTTTGTGTATTTTTAAGACTAATAATAAGTAAGTTCGCGGGTAATAGTTGTCTGTTTACCACCGTTATTATTTTTAATTTTAATTGCTGTTAGCCAATCGTTTTTTTCATTAAAGGTTGAAAAATTAGTTACATAATGAGCCGCTTCTTTGCCTGATGACAAATAAGTACCTTCAATGGTTGTTAATCGATGATGACCATTATCATATTGATACGAAAAATCACTCTCATTTTTCATATTATTACTAAATTGATACGACACTTTGGTTAGCTGTTGCTCTTGATATCCAAATGTATAAATTGAAGCCCCTTTTTGTTCTTTACCTGTATAGTTACCATTCTCATCAGTTTCTTTAAGCAGCCATTGTACATTTTTATTGATAAGACAATTATTACTGTCGTATACATAATTATCTGTTTCAAAAAAGACAAAATCGGTCGCTTTTTTAGTTTGCTGTGATACGACAATTTTGCCTTGTTCATCGGTATTAAATTGGATAATGCTGTTAGTTTTATCTTCTACATCTTCAATGATATTTTCCCAACCAGATTTATTTTTTTGTAGGTGTTCCGAGTAAATACGGGTATTTTTATCTGAATAAAGATCATAATGGCTTTGTGTGATAAGTCCGTTAGAAGCATATTCTAGTTCGTGCTTAGCTGTAGAGCTGTTAGCATCCGCTCCCAATTTGGTAGTTGAAGTCCGAATCTCTTGTTTAATATTTCTTACTGGTGAGTCAATATAATCGAGGATTTGAAAGATATAGTTATTTGCCTCAACTATATTCTGAATAGGATTATCACTACAGGTTATCGCCATGGCATTTATTGGAATTATTGATAAGCAAGGGGTTAATAAAAAAGGTAGTATTCGTTTTTGCATAATAAACCTGCTAAATAGATTGGTATATTGACTTATTAACAATGGTTTTATTATAAACCATTGTTAAATTATTGCGTTGCATATTTATTTTCTACGCATTAACAAGGCATCTTCCCAACTGACCTCTCTATCTTTTTTCTTATCTCGCTGTAGATCTTGTTGAGATTCATCCTTATGAGTAAATTGCTCTGTTTTGTCAATTTTATCTTTATGTATCATAGTGTTACTTTTCTTTCGAGGTGGCTTATCTAAAAATGAAAGTAATGCTTTTGTATATTCATCTTCAGGAGAATAGAAGATCTTCTCACGTGAGCCTTGCTCAATAATACTACCATCTTTCATAACAACCACTTGGTGACACAAAGTGTAAACCAACGCTAAATCATGGCTAATAAACAAATAACTAAGCTGATGCTTTTCTTGCAATGATTTCAGTAAATTAATAATTTGTTTTTGAATAGTATGATCCAACGATGAAGTAGGTTCGTCTAAAATCAATAATTCAGGCTGTAAAATTAAAGCTCTAGCAATAGCTATTCGTTGACGTTGCCCTCCAGAAAACTCGGTCGGATAGCGATAACGCATATCTGGATCAAGCCCAACTTCTTGCATAATATCAATTACAGCTTGTTCACGCTCTGCATTACTTAGTTTTTTGTGAGTCACCAATCCTTCACTAATAATCTGCTCAACATTAAAACGTGGATTAAGTGATGAAAACGGATCTTGAAAGACCACTTGAATTCGGCTACGAAATGGTAACAGTTTTTTACCTGTTAGATTTTGTATCGGATGGCTATCAAATAAAATATCACCTTGCGATTTAATTAGCCGTAAAATTGCTAATGCTGTAGTGCTTTTCCCCGATCCTGACTCACCTACAATACCAACCGTTTCACCTTGGTGTACAGCAAACCCAATATTGTTGATAATTTTCTTCTTTTGGCTGCTAAATAAACGTTTTTTGGTAATGACTTCAACATTAAGGTGATTAACATTAAGTAATATTCCAGGTGAATCGGGCAATGGTACAGGTTCACCTTTTGGCTCTGAATTCAATAGTGTTTGAGTATATTCATGCTGTGGACGTAAAAAGATACGCTGTTTATTATTGTATTCAATAATTTGGCCCTGTTGCATAACAGCCACTTTATCAGTAAGCTTTTTAACAATACCAAGGTTATGCGAAATAAAAAGCATACTCATATTGAGTTCTTTCTTTAACTCTTTTAGTAACTGAATAATTTGTGCCTGTACAGATACATCTAGTGCTGTTGTCGGTTCGTCAGCAATAAGTAACTTTGGATGCGTTAATATTGCCATAGCAATCATTACTCGCTGCCTTTCGCCACCAGATAGTTGATGAGGATAAGCTAATAATTTACTTTTGGGTTCCTTAATGCCTACACGATCAAGGTATTGTAAAATTTCGCCACGAGCTTGATTACGCTTCATTCCTCGATGTAACGCTAGCACTTCATAAAGTTGTTTTTCAACTGTATGTAGAGGATTTAATGACACCATCGGTTCTTGGAATATCATGCTAATTTCATTGCCGCGAACTTTACGAAGTTCTTTATCTGGCACATGTAATAATGATTTTCCTTCAAACAAAATATCACCAGTAGGGTATACCACTTGTTCTTTACGTAGTAGTCGTAAAATTGATAATGCGGTAATGCTTTTTCCTGAACCTGACTCCCCCACTAACGCAAGTGTTTCTTGCTCATTAATATCAAAACTAACATTACTTACTACTTGCGATAGTAAATGCGTACTTCGTTTAAATGCAACACTTAAATCCTGAACGGATAATAAAGGAGAACTCATTGATATACTCCTTTGTTTGGATCGAACGCATCTCTTACTGCTTCACCAATAAATATAAGCAATGAAAGGAGCGTTGCAATAATTAAAAATGAACTAATCCCTAGCCAAGGCGCTTGCAAATTATTTTTACCTTGTAGTAATAATCGTCCTAGTGATGGCGAATCAATCGGTAAACCAAAACCTAAAAAATCTAGCGCTGTTAGTGTTGTTATCGAGCCACAAAGTATAAAAGGTAAAAAGGTTAATGTTGCCACCATGGCATTAGGCAAGATATGACGAAACATAATTTTAGTATCACTAACTCCCATTGCTTTAGCTGCACGAATATAATCAAAATTGCGAGTACGCAAAAATTCAGTACGCACAACACCTACTAAAGCCATCCAACCAAATAATACGGTAATACCTAATAACCACCAAAAATTAAGCGGTAAAATACTGGCTAACAGAATAATAACAAATAGCTCTGGTAACCCACTCCATATTTCTATGAAACGTTGACCGATTAGATCAATTTTACCTCCATAATAGCCTTGTATAGCCCCAAAAATGACACCAATAATTGAAGTGAAAATCGTCAAGAAAATCGCAAAAAACATAGATATGCGAAAACCATATAAAATATTGGCTAATACATCGAAACCTGCATCGGTGGTGCCTAACCAATGTGATGCCGAAGGCGGCGTTGGAAACGTGTTTGATGTATCATAAATTAATGTATTGTAGCTATAACGAAATGGCGCCCATAAAATCCAGCCATTAGCTTCTATTTTATTTTGTACAGCAGGATCAAGAAAGTTGGTTTGCGTGGCTAATTGTCCACCAAATTCCGTTTCTGGATAAAAATGAAAAATCGGCGAATAGTAATTATCCTGATATTTAATAAAAATTGGTCTATCGTTAACAATAAAATCAGCAAATAAGCTAATCACAAAACAGATCATAAATAACCAAAGTGAATAATAACCACGACGATTCTGTTTAAATCGTTGCCAACGCTGTTGATTAATAGAGTAATGGGTGGTCATTAGTTGCGAGCCTCAAAGTCAATACGTGGGTCAATCATCATATAAGATAAATCAGATAATAATTTAGTAATAAGGCTGATTAATGTAAAAATATACAATGAACCAAAAATCACTGGGTAATCACGTTGTATAATTGCCTCATATCCCAATAGCCCAAGTCCATTAAGCGAAAAGATAATTTCAATTAATAATGAACCAGTAAATAAAATACCAACAAAAGCTGCAGGAAAGCCCGATACAATCAGTAATGTTGCATTGCGAAAAACATGTTTATATAAAATTTTTCTTTCACTTAATCCTTTAGCACGTGCGGTTATTACATATTGTTTGCGGATTTCATCTAAAAATGAATTTTTAGTTAGCATGGTGAGTGATGCAAAACCGCCAATGACCATTGCAATAGTGGGTAAACAGATATGCCATGCGTAGTCTTTTATTTTGCCCCAAAAATCGAGTTGATCAAAATGGTTCGATATTAGCCCACGTAGAGGAAAAATATCCCAATAACTACCGCCAGCAAATAATACAATAAATAAAACTGCCAATAAAAAAGCAGGTATCGCATAGCCAATAATAATTAAGGTACTTGACCAAAAATCAAATGCAGAGCCATCCTTCACTGCTTTGCGAATGCCTAACGGGATTGAAATTAGATAAACAATCAAAGTACTCCATAATCCTAATGAAATTGAAACAGGTAAACTTTTGGCAATTAAACCTAGTACCGATTCACTTTTAAAAAAACTATTACCAAAATCAAATAATATATATTTCTTTAGTGTTTCGATATAACGTTCAAATATCGGTTTATCAAAGCCGTACTGCTTTTCTATCATTGCGACAACTTGGGGATCAAGTCCGCGTGAACCGCGATAATTTGATTCATTTTTATATTGCTGCACTGGCGTAGATGAGCCACCACTCCCAGGCAATAGCCCTTGCCCTGCTTGCGGTCCGTTTTCAATCATAGCAAGAGCCTGATCAACGGGTCCACCAGGCGCAACTTGTACAATAAAAAAGTTGATAGTTAAAATCACAAATAATGTTGGAATAATCAGCAACAGTCGACGAATAAGGTAATTGATCATATTAATGTTCCCGATTTTTAGGCAGGCTAGCTGCTTTGTTTGCATCGTACCACCAACTATCAACCCCGATTGCATAAGTAGGTTGTATAGTTGGTTGCCCAAATTTATTCCAGTATGCATAATATGTTTTACTGTTATACCACATTGGAATCATTGGATATTCTTGCGTTAAAATCCGATCAAGCGCTCGTCCTAGCGGGACTAACTCTTCTTGATTATCCACATGTTTGGTGATTTCAGCAATAATGGCATCAATAGCCTTATTATGCAAACCCGAAGCATTCCATGATGAGTTAAGATACTCGCTGCCCCAAAGCACTAGCAAATTAGAGCTTGGGTAATTTACGGCATAATAATCACGTGCAACCATATCATAATCACGTTCACGAACACGTCGTAATTGTTGTGCTGAATCTAGCAAGGTAATATTCATGGTGATCCCCAAACGTGCTAAATTTTGTTGAAAGGGAATGGCATATTTAATATCACTACCAAGGTAACTGATCAGTTCAAATTCAAATGGTTGCTGTGTTTTAGTGTTAATCAGCTTACCGTCTTTAACTTCCCAACCCGCTTGTTTTAATAATTCTGCTGCCTTTAATAAATTATCACGATTAAAGCCCTGACCATCACTTTTTGGCAAATAATAGGCGTTGCCGAAAGCACGCTTTGGAATAATATCTTTATAAGTATTAAGCCATTTTAATTCTTTCTCGCTAGGTGTGCCGATTGCGGCATAAATGGTGTTTTCGAAAAAGCTATAAGGTCTTTTGTAACTGTCATAATAAAAGGCATGATTTAGCCATTCAAAATCAAATGCCAAGGTAATGGCTTCACGAACTTTAATATCTTTAAATAGATCTTTTTGTAAATTAAACGCAAGCCATCTAGTGTCGGTAGCTGTTTGAACTGGTTTTTCTTGTTTAATAATATGGTTAGAATCAAAATATTTACCTTGATATTGAGTAAACCAGTTTTTAGGTTGATCTTCAGCACGCAAATCATATTCGCCAGCTTTAAAGGCTTCTAGCGAAACGTTATCATCCATATAATAATCAATACGTTTTTCGTCAAAATTATCTAAGCCTTTATTAATAGGTAAATTACGTGCCCAATAATTCGGATTACGTCGATAAACAACATATTGCCCTAATTTATATTCGCTAATGTAGTATGGACCACTACCAACTGGTGGTGTAGTTAGTGGTTCAGAAAGATCATGATCTTTCCAAAAATGTTTCGGCATAACTCGCATACTACCAACGAATGAAAGGAGTTTTTCTCGATCGGAATCAGGAATATCAACACGCACATGGTGATCATCTATTGCCTTAACAATAATGCCTTTATTATAAACACGATATTGAGGCACGCCTTCGGTCATAAATTTGTGAAAGGTAAATTCAACATCATGGGCAGTTATTGGTTTCTCATCTTGAAAACGAGCGTTGGAATTAATAGTAACCTCAGCCCAACGATAACTATCAGAATAAGTTATTGATGTCGCAATAAGTGGATAAAAACTGGTAATATCATCAGCCGTATTGGTAAAAAGCGTGTCATATAACGCCCCTGAATTTCGCTCAGGTGCTCCACGGCTAGCATAGCGATTCAAATTATCAAAAGAGCCAACTTCAGCCAGTTTAATTACTCCACCTTTAGGTGCATTAGGATTTACATAATCAACATGTTGGAAGTCAACATGATACTTTGGTTGACCTGAAAGTGAAAAGATGGTTTTGTGGTAAATTACCTCACGTTTTTCAGTAGGAATAACGATATCAATTTGTTTATCCTGAGATGATTGAACAGGAATATTAACATCGATTTCTTCCTCAGTTTGAGGTGAAATTGTTTGCGGTAAAATTTGTTGTTCTTCATCGGCAAAAGCAGGTGCAGAACAAATGGCTATACCACTTAGGCAACTCAAGATGAATAATATTTTTGTAGGTTGTTTAATTCGACTAATCATCCTAATTCCGTTCCTGCTTTTATTTAACAATAACATGTTTATATTACTTTTTATTTATTATTAACAAATTCAAATCATTTAAGACAATCATCATCGCCTAGCTAGGGTGTCTATTTTGCCAAACTTCAACTAAATGAGCAAAAACTAATTAATAAAGTTTATATAAAATGATAATGTTAGCGAAAAGCATACCGTTATTTTTAGATTAAACAAGCTATATTGAATCAATTATACATTTTATATTTTTCAATATGATTAACTATGCCTTACATAAATTGGGATATATTGACAGCTATCTTTTTGTGAAAAAGTTTCAGGTAACTATACGTTTCAGTATAAATATCTTGAAAATAGATAAGAAATCAAAAAAACGATTATCATTGTTCAATTGAAAAGTTGGATGTACTTACCACTCATAAAAGAAATATTATGTATTGTTGGCTAAACTCAAAATATGATTTATTACCGTTTTTGCTTGATGACTGTTTTTCCAACAAGTTGAACCTGATAATAACGTACTTTTGTTAAGAATTTTATCTAAACTAGCATTACGCAATTTATCGAAAGAATCGAAGTGCATATCTTCAAGTCTTTCAATAATTTTGGCATCCACGAATTTAAGCTCCATCAACTGCTGTCGTTCTGTTTCTGAAAAGGCAATATTATTCCCATTACGTTATATTAAATATGCTTTTAAAATAATGTATTTTTGTAGCTTTTTTAAGTAGGCGCCTATTAATATTTTATAGGCATAATGCTTTGTTATTAATAGATTTTATCGAGATTATATCATAACAACATTTTTATGCCTTTTCTTTTTATTACAAACTCAAGATCTTTTAATTACCTTGAAGAATTGCTAATAAATCCTCCGAAGTTTTAACTGCGTGAATTCGTGTTAGCGTATCTTCAGCAATCACAGCTCGGGTTAGTTGACGTAAAATATCTAAATGTTCATTGGCTTTTGCAGCAATACCAATGACAACATAAGCTATATTATTATCTTCGTCCCAATTGACTCCTTCAGGATAATATATGATTTTGATTCCAGTTTGGATAACACTATCACGTTTTTCCGTTGTACCGTGTGGAATGGCGATCCCGTTACCTAAAAAAGTTGAAATTTGGTTATCACGATCAAACATTGCTTGGGTATAGTCATCTTTGACTAACTTAGCTTGGATCATCTTTTCTGATACATCTTTAATTGCTTCTTTTTTAGAATAGGATCCAGTTACGATTGAAATATCATGTACTGTTAAATTTAATGTGCTCATTTCTATTCCTTACTAAAATGAATATACCGAAATAAATCGGTATATTTCTTGATTGATTAAACTGATTTTTTGGCAACTAATTGTCGATTTTGATGAATACGTACTAAACCTAATAAAATAGCGCCAACTAGTGCTCCTACGAAGATACAGCCTACCCATAAAAATGGTTTATTAACCAATGGCAGAACTAAAAATCCTCCATGTGGCGCTGGAACTTGAATTTGACATATGAATGTCAATACTGATGCGATTGCAGAAGATAACATCATAATTGGAATTACTCGCAAAGGATCCTTAGCCGCAAATGGGATTGCTCCTTCTGTAATATGTGTCGAACCTAAAACATAGTTAACAAGTCCAGCAGCACGTTCTTCTTCTGTGAAAGCTTTGCTGCGGAAAATAGTGGTAGAGAATGCAATAACAAAGGGTGGTACTATACAAGCAGCAGACACACCTGCCATGAAATAGAAATTTCCTTCACCTAACAACATAGTGCCAGTAACATACGCTGCTTTATTAACAGGACCACCAAAGTCAAACGAACACATTGCTCCAATAACAATACCGAGTAAAACAGGATTTGCAGATTGTAATGATTCAAGGAAAGATTTCATTCCATTATTAATACTTGCAATTGGACCACCAAGTAAAAACATACCTGCACCGATAACAAATACACCAATTAATGGCATAATAAAAATCGATTTAAGTCCTTCAAATGAACGAGGTAATCCATCTAACATTTTTTTGACATAAAGCATTAAATAGCCTGCTGCAAAGCCAGCTATAATTCCGCCTAAGAATCCTGCACCGGTAATGTTGGCAATTAAGCCACCAACAAAACCAGCCACCATGCCAGGTTTTCCGCTTATTGAATAGGCAATAAATCCAGTAAAGATTGGTACCATTATGCCAAATGCTTGTCCACCTATTTTCATTAACAATGCAGCAAATTCATTATATTGGACATTATTAGGGTCGGCGGAATAGATTCCCCATAAAAATGATAAAGCAATTAGTACTCCACCTGCGACAACAAATGGTAGCATGTTTGACACACCACTCATTAGGTGTTTATAGATTTGGCGTCCAATCGATTCTTTTACTTCTACTTGGTTTGATGAAACTGTGTTATTAGTGCTATTTTGGGCACCTTTACGAACAGGAACTGTACCTGACATAATTTTTTCGATTAGTGCTGCAGCCTTATGGATACCGTCTTTAACCGGTACTTCAAGCACGGGTAAACCATTAAAGCGATCTGGATTGACATCTTTATCTGCTGCAATAACAACGCCAATTGCATTGACAATATCAGCATCAGTAATGGCGTTATCAATACCACCTGCACCATTGGTTTCCACTTTTATTTCGACTCCAGCCTTTTGGGCCGCTGATTTTAAGGCCTCTTCAGCCATATAAGTATGCGCGATACCGGTTGGGCAGCCTGTAACGGCTAATATTTTTTTCATAACAATCTCCTTTACTTGATTAGGGTAACTTCAAGTTGATCCATATAAATATTGATTTTATTTAGTAAACCTAATCCGTCTGATTCTGCAACGTTAGCGCCTGTTGCTGATGCCTTTTTTATGGCTTTTTCAATATGTTGTTGTTTAGGTAGCCATTCACTAAGAAAAGCTGCTAGTGACGCATCACCGGCACAAGCCGAGCTAATTAATTTGATTTTTACAGCATTGCAAAACCAAATATTTGTCCCATTAGAAAAGTAAAGCCCTTTAGCTCCCATGGTTAATAAAATATTTCTCGCTCCTTGCGCATGAATATTTTCTAGTGCAGCAATGACTTGTGATTTTGTTTTCGTTTCAAAGCCAAAAATCTCTTTTACTTCATCATCATTAGGTTTAATTAATAGTGGTTTATAGGAGAGTAAATCACCTAATTTTGGGTGACTAATATCAAGGATAACTTGAATATTTTTTTTGTTGCATAAATTTAAAATAGCCTTGTAATATTCAGATTCAATATTATTTGGCAAGCTACCACTGACGACTAAATAACTATTGTTAACCAGTGATTCAATAATAGTTAGCATTTCTGTTTTTTTATCATTAGGTATAAACGGACCTTTACTGACTAATTTATATTCGTTTTCATTATCATTGATAAAAACATTAATACGCGTGATATCATCAATAAAACAGGGTTTTGTCTTGACCTGTATTTTCGTTAGTTCATCAATAATATATTTACCAGAAAATCCGCCAAAGAATCCTAATGCACAAGTGGGGCTATCAAATTTATGCAATACGATTGAAACATTGACTCCTTTTCCATTCGGGCTATATTCAGTATGAGAGGTTCGATTAACTGCATTAGGGTTAAGCCCTTGACAATGAATATTCATATCGATTGCAGTGTTAAGTGTTAATGTATAGATCATTATCTTGGCCTCTATAATTTGCCTGCACATCCACATGTTGTAATAATTTTTTTGACAATGTCTTTCATTGCTGCTTTTGCAGGTTTCATATAATGGCGGGGATCATTGGCATCGGGATGTTCAATAAAGTATTGTTTTAATGCATCTGAAAATGCAATTTTTAATTCTGTCGCAACATTTACTTTACAAATTCCACGCTTAATACACTCACGCACGTCTTTTTCTGGAACACCCGAAGCGCCATGTAATACGAGAGGAATATCAACCATTGAGCGAATTTCTGATAAACGATCAAAATCCAGTTTT
Organism: Gilliamella sp. Imp1-1; assembly: GCF_001690415.1. Lineage (NCBI taxonomy): Bacteria > Pseudomonadati > Pseudomonadota > Gammaproteobacteria > Orbales > Orbaceae > Gilliamella > Gilliamella sp. Imp1-1. Next base: position 33,831 of record NZ_LZHK01000045.1, on the reverse strand, counting down.
GGCTCTGATTTATAAAGACCATGTGCTGTACCAATGGCGATAGCGAGGGAGTCAATTCCTGTTTTTTCAATAAAATCTAAAGCTTGTTTTGGATTAGTATATAAAGCATCTTTATCATTAACGATTAAATCATCTTCAACGCCACCAAGGCGACCTAATTCAGCTTCAACACTAACATCGTAACGGTGAGCATATTCAACTACTTGTTTGACAATGGCGATATTTTCTTCATATGGAAAATGGGATCCATCAATCATGACCGATCTTACTCCAGCATTAATTTTACTGGTGATATCGTTATATTCTTCGTGATGATCTAAATGGACAGCTAATGGAATGTTATGCTTTTTTGATAAAGCATTTGCTATAGCAAGTATATTTTCTGTTTCTGCATAACTGTATGTACCAGGTGTACCAGCCAAAATAACGGGCGATTGTAATTCTGTTGCTGTTTCAACAACGACCTGCATAGTTTCTAAGTTATGGATATTAAAGGCAGGCACAGCATAATGTTCTGTTTGAGCCTTTTTTAGCATGTTATTACTTGAAATAATAGTCATATAACTTCTCCTTAATAATCTAATTCACTTTGTATTATGTTAGTAACTTTTGTTTTGAAAATTATTTCCATTAATTATGATTTCAAAACGAAAGTTACGCTAGTAATAATCGCGTGAGTTAGATCACAAAAATTAACATTACTTTTAAAACGAAATAAAAAAGATTGATAAATTTTCGTTTTGATAGTTAACATGTATATGTAAAACGCTATGGGATAAAAAATGTTAATTATTAATGGTATGATTTATAAGATAAAATTCTAATAATAGTTTGATATTGACCTAATATATGATTAATTCTATTATCACTATCCTTAATTTTTATCTATGGCGTAGGAAATAAAATTGGCTAGAGCATCTTCAGGTTTATTAAAACGACGATTACAAATTGCAGAAATTGTTCGTAAGCAAGGTGAAGTTAAAGTTGATGAATTATCTGAATTGCTTCAGGTCTCAAATGTGACTATTCGTCAAGATTTAACTTATTTAGAGCAGCAAGGATATTTAAAGCGTTCTTTTGGTGGTGCAATTTATGTTACCCCTGAAGGTGTGTTTAATCAGCTAAGTGTTAATACACCAAGTTATATACAAAGTAATAGTTGTGATATTGAATTAGTCAAAACCTGTTTAAGCTATATTAATGATGGCGATACATTGTTTTTAAGCCATGGAAATTTGATAAGAAAGTTGATTCCGTTTTTACATTGCAAAAAATCATTAATACTCATTATGAATGACATTAGCAATGCACAATTAGCGAAAGAGTTTACCGATGCTGAAGTAGTGCTTGTTGGTGGAGCCATACTGGAAGGGAATCTTTTGTTAGATAACAAAATGATCAATTTTATTTTGAATCAATTTTCTATATCGCATTTTGTTACCGAATTAAGTTCAATCAATACTGATAATCAATTGATTATTGAAAGTTTAGAGCAGGTTAGAATTTATCAACAAATAATGAAAAAAGCAGCACATACAATTGGCATATTACCGCAACGTATTATTCATAATAATGATAATAGTATTGGAACTTTAGTTGATATTGATATGGTGATGTTATCAAGATCTGCTGTAACCGAGTATCATCAACAATTATTAGATGCTAATTTTGAGCAGCTTATTTCAAATAAATATTGTGTAACTTATCAAAACAAATTGGAGACATAATATGCGTTTTAAAATCTGCACGATAGGCGAACTGCTAGTTGAGTTTTTAGCAAAAGAACAAAATCAGCGTTTCGATCAAGCTGGGGAGTTTATCGGCCCTTTTGTTAGTGGCGCCCCTGCAATATTTGCAGATCAAGTTGCAAAATTAGGTTTTCCTGTTGTTTTTTTTAGTTGTGTAGGAAAAGATATTTTTGGAAAAATGTGCATCCATCGCCTTAAAAGTGATGGTGTCATTATTGATGGTATTACTCCACATAATAAGGCCAATACAGGTAGTGCGTTTGTTACTTATAAAGGTTCTAATGAAAGAGATTTTATTTTTAACATTCCAAATAGTGCATGTGGTTTACTTTCGTTTAACCATATTAATGAAAACTTACTAAGAGATTGTACCCATTTGCATGTAATGGGATCATCGCTTTATTCATTTCGTGTGATTGACGCTATGAGAAAAGCATTGGATATCATCAAAAGTAAAGGCGGTACAATTTCATTTGATCCTAATCTACGCAAAGAAATGTTTGATATACCAGAAATGGAACAATCTTTCGATTATATTATGGAGTATACCGATATATTTTTACCCAGTGAAAGCGAAGTTAGCTATTTCATTAACAATAATGAAAATGAACAACAAACTATGTTTAAGTTGCTTAAAAAAGGCATTAAACATATTGTGGTAAAAGGGGGAGCTAAAGGAGCTAAATATTATGGACTTGATGAACAAGGTCATTTACAAACACTTCATGTTGATGGATACAAGGTCAACTCGATAGATCCAACTGGTGCGGGAGATTGTTTCGGGGCAACATTTGTCAGTTTAATGTTAGCAGGTTACTCTGTTGAACAAGCCTTGCAATATGCTAACGCTAGCGGCGCTTTAGCCGTATCTAAAAAAGGTCCTATGGAAGGAACTTCTACATTAGCTGAACTAAAACATTTCCTTTTTCATACTTCAATTGAGTAGTTATTAAAATTAATGTGATTATCGGAATTATAGGCAAAAAAAAAACCCAATAACAAAAGTTATTGGGAAAACATAAGGAATAGGAAAACAATGAAATAATGCATTGTCGAGACATAGTATGTACTTTTTTTTGAAGAAAGTCTGTAAAGATATGTGAATAATTGATTAAATAGTTCGTATCTATCATGTTAAATAAACGTAAAGGATAAGTTTTTTTAGATAAATATAGGTATTTCAAAATGTTATCTATAAAAACATCTCTAATAACGAATTCAAGAATAACTTGCCATGATCAGTTACCAGCCAGTTTTGTTTATCCTCAATTAAATAGTTCTTTTCAATGGCAATCGCTATTTGTTTTTCAACTGAGTGTAAAGGTAAATAAGTCCGTTGTTCAAATTCATGTTTAGGTGTTGGTTCAAAAAGTCTAAAACGATTCATAAAAAATTCAAAAGGCAATTCCTCTTTTGGAACTGTATAATATTTATCTAAATAACGTCCCTCTAAATACCCTTTTGGGTGACGAGTTTTTATGGTGCGAATAATTTTTCCATCAGGTTGCGTTAATTTACCATGAGCGCCACATCCAATGCCTAAATAGTCTCCAAATCGCCAATAATTTAAATTATGTTGGCATTGTAATCCTTCTTTAGCATAAGCAGAGGTTTCATATTGTTGGTAACCACTTTTAGTTAATAATTGATTACCTTGTTGATAAATTTCCCAAAGTTTATCATCATCAGGTAAAACAGGTGGTTTTGAACCAAATAGCGTATTTGGCTCAATCGTTAATTGATACCAAGATAAATGCGGTGGTGCAATAGCAATGGCTTGTTTTAGGTCATATAGAGCATCATCAATACTTTGATTTGGCAAACCATGCATTAAATCTAAATTAAAACTTCTTAAATTTAATGTTTTGGCAAGTTTTCCGGCTGTGATTGCTTCTTTGGGATCGTGTACCCGTCCTAATTTAACAAGTTTATCGGTTTGAAAACTTTGCACGCCAATTGATATTCGGTTTATACCCGCTTGCTGATAGCCATTAAATCTTTCTATATCAACAGAATTTGGGTTAGCTTCAATGGTGATTTCAGCATCCTTATGTATAGGGATGATCTTATTTATATTTGATAATAATTTATCAATCAACTCGGCTGAAAATAGACTAGGTGTACCTCCACCAATAAAGATTGAATGAATTGAGCGATTTGAACAGAAAATAGTATCGTTTTGTAGGTCTTTAAGTAAATGCTCTACATAAGACTCATAATTTGGCGTTTTTTTTATGGTATGTGAATTAAAATCGCAATAGGGACATTTTTGTACGCACCATGGCATATGAATATATAAACTTAATGGGATTTTATACATAAACGTAGTGTTACCTGAAACTTTTTGACAAAAACAATTAGAGTGTTGTTTCACTATTTATAGTGCTTTATTTTACTCCAATTCTTTAAAAAATGCTTTTGCATCTATTATGTTTTTATTATTAACTTAAGAAGTATACAATTATCAATAAGTTGTTAAATTTATTATTTAGGAGTAAATATGAGTATATATAAAGAGATTTTAGAGAGTAGCTTATCAGGTGTATCCTTAAGCCCATCAATTAAACAATCAATTTATGGTGAACTGCCAATTTTAGTTATTAATCATAGCACTTGTTGTGCTGCTGTTGCATTACAAGGTGCACACTTATTATTTTGGCAACCATCTACTGAACAAACACCAGTTGTTTGGCTGAGTAACAAAACAAATTTTAAAAAAGGTGTAGCTATTCGAGGTGGAGTGCCTGTTTGTTGGCCTTGGTTTGGTCAGTTAGGCAATCCTTCTCATGGTTTTGCACGCCTTGTCGAATGGACATTAGATTCATGTAAAGAGGACGAGCAAGGCGTTACCCTTGTTTTATCGCTCACTAATAATCCGCAGACAGAATCTTATTGTAGCAAACCTTTCTCGGTATCATTAAATCTTCATCTAGGTAAAACTTGTGAAGTTTCTTTAAGCTGCTCAGCAGACTTTGATGTAACTAGTGCTCTACATACTTATTTTGGAGTTGATAATATTGATAGTGTTGTAGTCAAAGGTTTAGGTGAAGCTTATCAAGAAAGACTTGCTGATGAAAACAAACCAGCGACTGTAGGTCAATTGACATTTAATCAAGAAGTCGATCGTATTTATACCAATGCAAGTAATCAAATCACTGTTACTGATGGCACTCGAACAATTCAATTAACCAATACTAATGTAAGTGATATTGTTACTTGGAATCCATGGATAAATAAAGCTAAATCAATGGGAGATTTTGGTGATGATGAGTATAAATCTATGGTTTGTGTCGAAGCAGGTTGTATCACAAAACCATTAAAGTTATTACCGAATAAAAAATCAACTTATGGTTTTAAAATAGAATTGATCTAAGTGTGCATATAATATTCCATATACGTAATCAATATTTTACTGATTTGTAATATGATTAATTGATTGCGTTTAGAAGGATAACACTTTATAATCTCCAACGCTTTTTAAAGCACTAGTTTGATAGCCAATTACTGGGTCGCCTGTAATTGGTTTCTATTTTAAATAATTAAGAGAAATTAATATGTTTACATTCAAAGCTGAAGTTAGAAAAGAGCATGGTAAGGGTGCGAGCCGCCGCCTGCGTCACGCTGGTAAATTCCCAGCCATTATTTATGGTGGAACTGAACCTGCAGTCTCTGTTGTGCTTGACCACAACCAAGTTTTTAATATGCAAGAAAAACCAGAATTTTATTCTGAAGTGTTAACTATTGAAGTTGACGGAAAAGCAGTTAAAGTAAAAGTGCAAGCAGTACAACGTCATGCATTTAAACCAAAATTAGTTCATATGGATTTTGTACGAGCATAATTTGCTTATTGGGAAATTACCCAATAACTTGTTTCAAACAAAAGGTCACCCAGAGGTGGCCTTTTTGTTTTAGAGTAAATAAAGGATAATGCCTATTACTATGATTTATCCTATTAATCGGGTGTACACCAACCATTCAACATAATAGAATAATTACATTATACCATCGTAGGAGAAAACCATGTCTGATATCCCAGCTTGCGATTTAGTTATTTTTGGTGCTAAAGGGGATTTGACAAGACGTAAATTATTACCGTCTTTATATCAATTAGAAAAGTACGGAAAACTACCTGAACAAACAAAGATTTTAGGCGTAGGGCGGGCTGATTGGGATCATGCCGCTTATTGTGAGGTAGCAAAAGAAGCACTAATCTCGTTTATGCCAGAACCGTTAGACGATAATATTTGGCAACGATTTAGCCAACGATTGGACTTTCATAAATTAGATGTTAATGATAGTGCTGGTTTTGAAGGATTGAAAAATAAACTTGATTTGAATCATCCAGCTATTTTCTATTTTGCAATGCACCCGGGTGCTTTTGGGACTATTTGTCAAGGTTTAGCTGCTGCAGGATTAAATCAATCGCAAAACCGCATTGTGATGGAAAAACCACTTGGAACAGATCTCAAGTCATCTCGAGAAATCAATGATTCAGTGGCTAAATTCTTTAGTGAGTCGCAAGTTTATCGTATTGATCATTACTTAGGTAAAGAATCAGTATTAAACCTATTAGCCTTACGATTTGCTAATACAGTGTTTGCGTCATTTTGGGATCGTAATTCTATTGATCATGTTGAAATTACGGTAGCTGAACAAGTAGGTATTGAAGGGCGTTGGGGATATTTTGATAAGGCAGGTCAAATGCGTGATATGGTACAAAACCATTTATTACAAATATTAACCATGATTGCCATGTCCCCACCTGCTAATCTTGAAGATGATAGCTTGCGTAATGAAAAAATAGCAGTACTTAATGCGCTTAGACCAATTAACAAATCCAATATTCGTGAAAAAGTAGTTCGAGGGCAATATACAGCAGGTTTTGTTAATGGTGTTAATGTGCCGGGCTATTTAGAAGAAGATGGCGCAAATCAAAAAAGTAATACTGAAACATTTGTTGCAATTCGAGTTGATATTGATAACTGGCGCTGGGCAGGTGTTCCTTTTTATTTACGTACAGGTAAGCGCTTACCAAGTAAATGTTCTGAAGTTGTAGTTTATTTTAAACCATTACCGCTTAATTTATTTAGTGAATTTTATCCAGAATTGCCACAAAATAAATTGACGATTCGTTTACAACCTGATGAAGGTATGGATATTGAAATCCTAAATAAAGTACCAGGGTTGGATAGTAATCATAATTTACAAACCACTAAACTTGACTTAAGTTTCAGCGAAACTTTTCACCAACAAAGTGCTGATGCTTATGAGCGTTTATTACTTGAAGTTATGCGGGGGCGTCAAGCATTATTTGTTCATCGTGATGAAGTTGAAGCTGCATGGAAATGGGTTGATTCAATTATTAGTGCATGGGAAACAGAAAAAGAACCACCAAAAACTTATCAAGCCGGAACTTGGGGACCAGTTGCATCCGTTGCCTTAATCACTAAAGATGGGCATTCATGGCACGAATTTGAATAAAGGGAAAATAACTATGTTTATGTTAAATAAATATCAAAATAGTCAATTATTGATCGAAGATTTAACCTCACATATCGTCAATGAATTAAAACAAGCCATTGTACAAAAAGGACATGCTTCAATTGCGGTTTCTGGTGGTAGAACACCTATTCCACTGTTTGTTTCACTTAGTCAACAAAATATAGCATGGAGTAGAGTTTTTATTACGTTGGTGGATGATAGATGGGTTGATGATACTGATGATGCTAGTAACGAAAAGTTAGTGAACACTTATCTATTACAAAATAATGCTAAATTGGCTAATTTTGTCGGTTTAAAAAACAGTTGTAATAATCCATTTGATGGTGCAGAAGTTACAAATAAACTTTTAGATAAAGTTCCGATGCCATTTGATGTAGTGATTTTAGGTATGGGAGAAGATGGGCATACTGCCTCATTATTCCCAGGCGCTGCTAATTTGGCTAACGGTTTAGATATGAAATCTGGACGGAAAGTTGTTGGTATGACACCATTAACAGCACCACTAGATCGTATTACATTAACATTACCAGCTATTTTAAATAGCAAAAATATCTACCTACATTTAGTTGGTGAAAGCAAATTGCGTGTATTAGAACAAGCTGAGAAAGATAATGATATTAATCAAATGCCTATTCGTGCTGTTTTGCAGCAGGATAAAGTTAGTATAACTGGGTTTTGGACCGTATCTTAAATTTTCTTCATTTTTGTTTGCCGACTTACGTCGGCAAATCCCCCCTCCTTAATTTCCTTATACCAGCAATTTATTTTCTACATAAAAAACCTAGAAGATGCTTTTAAATCATTTATAAATTAATTATTCAAATACCTATTAATTTATTAAATTTTGTGGTAAAAAGTGGGGTTAAGTGGTAAAAATGGGTGTTTTTATTAACATGTTGATTTTTATTAATTAAAATTTAAATAAATTATAAAGAAAAATACTTTTATGTTTAGTGGTGCAATTTCAATTAGTTTAGATAATAAAGGGCGATTAGCTATTCCTACTCGCTACCGAGAGTTTTTATCTGAAGGTATGGTTTGCACAATTGGTTTATACGACCCATGCTTGACACTTTATTCAATGTCCGAATGGAAATGTATTGAACAGCAACTTGCAACATTATCAACCATTGTTGAAACTGAACGTAGAATAAAAAGATTGTTATTGGGGTATGCAACTGAGTGCCTAATGGATAATTCTGGACGAATTTTATTGTCACCTACATTGCGTACTTATGCAAAATTAGAAAAAAATATAATGTTTGTTGGTCAATCTAATAAATTTGAAATTTGGGATGAGGCAAGTTGGTATCAACAAATTAATGATGATATTACCGCATTATCAAGCGATATTGAAAACTTATCAGATAATTTGAAAAGTTTAACTATTTAATAAGAGTAAAGATTGATGGATTATCAACATACGACGGTTTTATTAAACGAAGCTGTGAATGCATTAAATATAAAAAAAGATGGCATTTATGTTGATGGTACTTTTGGGCGAGGAGGTCATTCTCGTTTAATACTTGAACAACTTGGTACACAAGGACGATTGATTGCTATTGATCGTGATGAACGTGCAGAGCAAGCTGCGTTACAGATAACAGATCCTCGATTTACTTTTATTCGTGGTGAATTTTCTAATTTATACCGATATATTGAAGAGTTAGAATTATTGGGTGAAATTGATGGTGTCTTGTTAGATCTAGGTGTTTCATCACCACAACTTGATGATCCTGACAGGGGATTCTCTTTTATGCGTGATGGACCTCTTGATATGCGCATGAATACTAGCAAAGGTTTAACTGCAAGTGAATGGTTACTTAGCAGTGATGAAGACGATATTTCATGGGTATTAAAGACATTTGGTGAAGAGAAATTTGCCAAACGTATTGCTCGATCGATTGTCGAGCAGAATAAAATTTCGCCGATTACTCGTACCTTAGAGTTGGCTAATTTAATTGAAAAAGCTACACCAAGAAAGGATAAAAATAAGCATCCAGCTACACGTAGTTTTCAGGCTATTCGTATTTATATTAATAGTGAGTTGGAAGAAGTCGAGCAAGTGCTAAATAGTTGTTTATCAGTGCTTGCCAATCAAGGAAGATTAGCGGTTATTAGCTTTCATTCTTTAGAAGATAGGATTGTAAAACAATTTATTAGTAAACAGAGTAAAGGTCCAGATTTACCAGCTCGATTACCATTAACTGAACAACAAATAAAAAAATATGGTGGTGCTAAATTAAAATCCCTTGGCAAAATTAAACCTCAAACTATTGAAATTAATAATAACCCGCGTTCCCGAAGCGCAATATTAAGGGTAGCAGAAAGGAAAAATGAATAACCAAAACAATGATTTTTTTCTAGATAAAACTTATATTGATAAAAATTTTCAAAAAAGACCGAGTAAAAGCTTGTTTGGTGTAATTATTGGGGATTTATTTAGGCATCAAAAAATTTCATTGTTATTACTTGTGATGATTATTATTTCTGCTGGTGCAGTATTAATAACAACGCAACAGATTCGTAAACAGTTATTTGAACGTGAGCAACTTTTATTAGAACAAGATGTGTTAGAAAGCGAATGGCGGAATTTAGTTATTGAAGAAAATGTACTTGCTGATCCAAAACGTGTCGAAGAGAAAGCTAGAAATCAATTAGGTATGTCTTATGTGACACAGCAAAATGAAACAGTCATTGTAATAAAGAGTAAATAATGAAACCTGCCACTAAATATAAAAAAAATAAAACTAAAAAGGTTGCAAAAACAAATAAAAATAATAGGTTAAATGATAAAAGACAGTTTTTTACACCGAATCGTTTTTATATTATATATGGACTTATTATTTTAGCGATTATTTGTCTTATGGCTCGAATGGCATTATTGCAAATTATTGAACCAGATAAACTGATTGCTGAAGGTAATAAGCGCTCACTTCGTCACCAAGAAATTGATGCACCAAGAGCCATGATCACCGATCGTAATGGGCGTGCGTTAGCAGTAAGTGTACCGATGTTTGATGTTTGGGCAGATCCTAAAATTGTTGTACAAAAAGGTGGTGTTAAAGCTGATGATATTAGATGGCAAGGATTAGCGCAAACGTTGAATATCCCAATGTCAACGCTAAAGCAAAAATTAAATAATCCATCAATGAGATTTGTTTATTTGTCTAAGCAAGTAACGCCAACAATATCTGACTATTTAAAAAAACTAAAGTTACCGGGGATATCGTTTGCTAAAACATCTAAACGTTATTACCCTGCGGCAGAAAATATAGCTCAATTAATTGGTTTAACAGATATTGATGCAAATGGTGCTGAGAAAGGTTCTGAGGGTATTGAAAAAAGCTTTAATAAATGGTTAATAGGTGAATCGGGGCAAAGAGTTGTAAGACGTGATCGACTAGGTCGTGTTATTGAAGAATTAGAACGGACAGAAACAGAAACAGCATCAGATTTAATATTAAGTATAGATGAGCGTTTACAATCACTAGTTTATAGCGAACTTAGTCAAGCGGTTCAATTTAACAAAGCGGATAGTGGAACAGCTGTATTGGTTGATGTGCATACTGGTGAGATTTTAGCGATGGCAACCAGCCCATCTTATAATCCAAATAATCGCTCATCAATTGATTATAATTTATTGAGAAATAGAGCTGTTACTGATGCGTTTGAACCAGGCTCTACGGTTAAACCGCTAGTTGTAATGGCTGCCTTAGAAAAGAAAATTGCTAACTTAAATACTATTATCGATACTAGACCTTTTTATGTTAATCGTTATGAAATTAAAGATGTGTCATATCAAAAAACGCTTAATTTGGCAGGTATCTTAGAAAAATCAAGTAATGTTGGAGTAAGTAAGCTAGCTTTACAAATGCAACAGGATGATCTTGTAGAATTCTATAGTCGATTTGGATTAGGTCAACCAACGGAATTAGGCTTAGGTGGTGAAGTTAGTGGTTCAATTGCAGCCGATAGAACCAGAAAATGGGCTGATATTGAGCGAGCAACATTTGCGTTTGGATATGGATTAACTGTTACCCCATTACAGCTAGCAAGAGCTTATGCAACTATCGGTAGTTATGGAATTTACCGACCTGTATCAATTTTAAAAGTCACAGAACCTGTTAAGGGTAAACGTGTAGTTTCTGAAAAAGATGCTAAAACAGTTGTTCAATTAATGGAGGCTGTAGCTGTTACTGGTGGAGGAACTAAAGCATCGGTTCCTGGTTATAGTGTTGGAGTTAAAACAGGAACAGCGAAAAAATTATCCGGTGGACGGTATGTTAATCAATATTTAGCTTATACCGCAGGTATCGCTCCAGCAACAGCACCAAAGTATTCACTAGTTGTTGTTATTGATAATCCTAAAGCTGGCCAATATTATGGTGGTTCAGTTTCTGCACCTGTTTTCAGTCGTATTATGGGCGGTGTGCTTAGGACGATGAATGTGAAACCCGATCGCCAAGTTGATGGACAAATGATTATTTATTAGTAGGTGAAAATGCTAGCAACAAACTCGTTTAAAACATTATTGGAATTATTAGGTGGAAGATGTAATTTAAAATTAGATGATTTTCCACTTAATCATTTGCGTATAGATAGTCGCAAAGTAGGAAAAAACGATGTTTTTATCGCTATCAAAGGTCATACAGTTGATGGTCAAGCATTTATTCCACAAGCTATTTCAATGGGTGCAGTTGTTATCTTAGTAGAAGCAAGTAGAAAATCAAATGACTTAAAAATTGACTATATTAGGCATGAAAATAAATCGATAATTCCACAAATTAGTGTTTTCCAACTTTCACAACGTCTATCCCTGATTGCTAATGAGTTTTATCATTCTCCATCAAAAAAATTATCTGTTATTGGTGTGACAGGAACCAATGGGAAAACAACTGTTAGTCAGCTTATTGCCCAATGTTTAACATTATTGAATGAAAAAACAGCACTAATGGGAACTATTGGTAATGGAATTTATAATGAACTTGAGCCATCAGTTAATACAACGTTATCAGCAGTAGATGTGCAAACCTTATTAGCCGAATTTGTAGAGAAACAGGTCAAAGTTGTAACGATGGAAATTTCTTCACATGGGCTTGCTATGGACCGGGTTAAAGGACTAAATTGCGCAGCTACTGTATTTACCAATTTAAGTCGAGATCATCTTGATTATCACAAAACAATGAGTAGATATGCAAAAGCAAAATGGTCGTTATTTAGCCTTGATGAAAAAGAAAAACAAGTTTTAACTGCTGGTAAATCAATTATTAATTATGATGACAACTATGGTAAAAGATGGATTGAAAAACTTCCACAAGTGACAGCTGTATCATGTCAAACAAAATCATTACGTCGACTCAAGGCGTTAAATATACCTTACGTTGGTGTATCAATGATCGAATATATTGATAAAGGTGCCCAAATTCATATGGAATCAAGTTGGGGAAATGCCATTATTAATAGTCGATTGCTAGGTGAATTTAATGTTTCTAATTTGTTATTAGCCATAGCTACACTTTTAACATTGAACTACCCATTTTTTGCTGTTGTTAATATGGCTTCTTTTTTGACTCCAATCTGTGGGCGAATGGAGGTTTTACATGTAAAAAATAGCCCAACGGTTATTGTTGATTATGCACATACTCCAGATGCGTTACAGAAAGCTTTGCAAGCTAGTCGAATTCATTGTAAAGGTTCTTTATGGGTGATTTTTGGATGTGGTGGCGATAGGGATACTGGAAAAAGACCTTTAATGGCTGAAATCGCAGAACAATTTGCCGATAAAATTGTTTTAACTAATGATAATCCACGCACTGAAGATGAAATGAAGATTATTCACGATATCCAACAAGGTTTACATCATACCGATAATGTAAACATAATTACCAATAGAGTGCAGGCTATTACACAAACATTAAAGCAGGCTAAGCCTAATGATGTCATTTTAATTGCAGGTAAAGGGCACGAGGACTATCAAATAATTGGTAATACCAAATATTACTATTCAGATCAAGAAACAGTGAAAAAAATTCTAGGAGTAGAGAATCAATCATGATTCCATTAGAAATTGAGCAAATAAAAAAAATAGTTAATGGTGAATCTTATTACATTCAAGACGAAAGTGCTGTGATTGATACAATTTGCACTGATTCACGAAAAATAATAAAACAATCGCTATTCATCGCACTTGTTGGAAATAATTTTGATGGACATGCTTTTGCTGAACAATCTATTAAAGATGGTGCTATAGCCGTGATCGTCGATCATAAACTTGATAAGCCCATACCACAGATTGTTGTTAAGGATACTCGCTTGGCTTTAGGGGTAATCGCTAATTTTATTCGGCAGCAAAGTACAGCTAAAATTGTTGCGCTTACAGGTTCATCAGGTAAAACGTCAGTTAAAGAAATGACTGCGGCAATATTACAACACTGTGGACAGACCCTTTATACACAAGGCAATTTCAATAATGATATCGGGGTGCCATTAACGCTGTTACGCTTAACTAAACAAGACCAGTTTGCAGTTATAGAATTAGGCGCTAATCATATTGGTGAAATTGCTTATACTACAAATTTTGTTAAACCACAAAGTGCTTTAATTAATAATATTGCAGAAGCACATATAGAAGGTTTTGGATCACTTGAAGGTGTAGCAAAAGCTAAAGGCGAAATCTTTCAAGGATTGCTTGATGGTGGTATTGCTATTATTAATTTAGATAGTTGTTCTGATAAATGGTTTACTCAGTTAGTAAACAAAACAGTTTGGACTTTTTCGTTAACGAACCCTTCTGCTCAATTTTATGCTAGTAATATTCAACACGAAAAAAATACAACATTTACATTACATACACCTAAAGGTGAATGTGAGATTATGTTATCCCTAGTTGGGAAACATAATATTTCAAATGCGATCGCAGCATCAGCTTTAGCGCTTTCTGTTGGAGCAACTTTGAATCAGATTCAACAAGGCTTGGCCTCTTTAACGCCTGTAAAAGGACGATTATTTCCAATAAAATTAAATCAAACCCAATTAATTTGGGATGATACTTATAATGCTAATGTTGGATCAATGTCAGCGGCAGTCAAAGTCTTGGCAAAACAACCGGGTTATCGTATTTTAGTCGTCGGCGATATGGGAGAGCTAGGGTCAGAAGCTGAAAAATATCATTGCCAAATAGGTGAGCTTGCTCATGATGAAAAAATTGATTGTGTAGTAAGTGTAGGCAAATTAAGTCAATTTATTAGCCAGTTTAGTGGTGTAGGCCACCATTTCAATAATAAACAAGATGCAGTGAATTATCTATTAATGCTGTTACGCCAACAACCAAGTTTAATAATGTTAGTTAAAGGTTCGCGTAGTGCAAAAATGGAAGAAGTTATCGAAAAAATTCAAATTGAACAACTCAAAATGAGTCAGGATTAAGATTATGTTGCTTTGGATATCGGAATATTTAGTTAAACATTTTACCTTTTTTAATGTTATCTCTTATTTAACGGTAAGAGCTATTTTAGGTTTATTAACTTCGTTAGCAATTTCATTATTTTTGGGGCAAAAAGTCATTGACTGGCTACAAAAATTACAGATTGGTCAAGTTATTCGTCATGATGGACCTGAGTCTCATTTAAGTAAAAAAGGAACACCAACTATGGGGGGAACGCTAATTTTAGCCTCAATTTCCTTATCGGTACTGTTATGGGCAGATTTACGCAATCCTTATGTTTGGGTAACTTTATTTGTTTTAATTGGTTATGGCATTGTTGGCTTTGCTGATGATTATTTAAAAGTAATTCGTAAAAATAGTGCTGGATTAATTGCTAGATGGAAATACTTTTGGCAATCGGTTATTGCGTTAATTGTTGCTTTTGGTCTTTATATTTATGGCAAAGATAGCACGGTAACAGTACTTGTTGTGCCATTTTTTAAAGATGTGATGCCTCAATTGGGACTATGGTTCATTTTGTTAACTTACGTAGTTATTGTAGGGGCTGGTAATGCCGTTAATTTAACAGATGGGCTTGATGGGTTAGCAATTATGCCAACTGTTTTTGTAGCCGCTGGTTTTACGCTTGTAGCCTGGGCTACAGGAAATGTCAATTTTGCTGCTTATTTGAATATTCCTTATATC
Source organism: Gilliamella sp. Imp1-1 (assembly GCF_001690415.1). Classification (NCBI taxonomy): domain Bacteria; kingdom Pseudomonadati; phylum Pseudomonadota; class Gammaproteobacteria; order Orbales; family Orbaceae; genus Gilliamella; species Gilliamella sp. Imp1-1. Next base: position 18,450 of record NZ_LZHK01000045.1, on the reverse strand, counting down.
AAATTCAGCGGAGAGCTGATGATTGTTTGCACTGCAATTATTGGTGCTGGACTTGGTTTTTTATGGTTTAACACATATCCAGCCATGGTTTTTATGGGAGATGTTGGATCGCTAGCGTTAGGTGGCGTGTTTGGAATTATTGCTGTTTTATTACGACAAGAATTTTTATTACTGATTATGGGCGGAATTTTTGTTATTGAAACTTTATCCGTAATTTTACAAGTAGGATCATTTAAATTACGGGGTAAAAGAGTTTTCCGTATGGCACCAATTCATCATCATTATGAATTAAAAGGCTGGCCAGAACCACGTGTTATTGTACGGTTTTGGATAATTTCATTGATGTTAGTTGTAATAGGTTTATTAACTTTAAAATTACGTTAATAAAAGATATTAGGATCAAATCATGGTTAGCTATCAAGGGAAAAATGTCGTTATTATTGGTTTAGGTGTCACAGGACTTTCTTGTGTAGACTATTTTCTTGCTCAAAATGTTATACCTAAAGTTATTGATACTCGTAAATCGCCATCAGGAATGGAACAATTAGACAAACGTGTTGCTTGCCATTTAGGGGAATTAAATGTTGAGTGGTTGCTTGATGCTGATTTAATAATAGTCAGTCCAGGAATTGCTTTATCAACACCTGAACTACAACTGGCAGCTAAAAAAGGTATTGAAATTATTGGTGATATTGAACTATTTTGCCGTGAATTAAATCAACAAAACAGTAAGCAAATTATTGCCATTACAGGTGCAAATGGTAAAACGACAGTAACGACATTAGTTGGTGAAATTATTAAGTCGGCAGGTATTAAAGTCGCTATTGGTGGTAATATTGGGCAGCCAGCATTATCGTTATTGAATCAAGATTACGATGTATATGTTCTTGAACTGTCTAGCTTTCAGCTAGAAACAACTCAGAGTTTAAAAGCTACAGTTGCAACAATCTTAAATATTTCAGAAGATCATATGGATCGTTATCCTCTTGGATTAATGCAATATGTTGAGGCTAAGCAACGTATTTATCATAATGCCAAGTATTGTGTAATTAACCATGATGATAAGTTAACTATTCCGACTGACCGACAAAAAAACTGCGTTTCATTTGGTGTGAATAAAGGGGATTATCATTTAGATTTCCTCTTTGAACATTTGATTGCACAAGAGCAGCCAGTAGTAGCGACTAACATAATGAAACTGGCGGGATGCCATAATTATCTTAATGCGTTAGCAGCTTTAGCTATAGTTGATAAACTGAAAATTTCACGGGAATCCAGTATAGCAACAATTATTTCATTTCATGGCCTACCACATCGTTTTGAGTTAGTGTTGGAAAGAAATGGTGTGAAGTGGATTAATGATTCCAAAGCAACCAATGTAGGTAGTACAGAAGCAGCATTAAATAGCGTAGTTTGCAAAGGGAAATTATTTTTATTATTAGGCGGGGATGGAAAATCAGCGGATTTTTCGCCATTGATTCCTTTTTTTGAAAACAGAAATCTAGAAATTTTTTGTTTTGGTCGTGATCGTTTTATCCTTGCTAAGCTAGCCCCTCATATAACAACTGTAACTGAAACATTGTCTGATGCAATGCAAGTTATTGCTAAAAAAGTTGAACCAAATGATGTGGTTTTACTTTCTCCAGCATGCGCAAGCTTAGATCAGTTTAAGAATTATATTGAACGCGGAAAACAGTTTGCACAATTTGCTGAACAATATACTCAAAGGAGTACAAAATGACACTCTTTTGGTTAAAAAAACAGGTTAATCCCCACATACCATTTGACAACCAGCTACTTTGGACTGTGTTAGGTTTAATGATCTTCGGTTTGATCATGGTGACATCGTCTTCAATGGCATTTAATGAAAGTGATCCTTTCTTTTATACACAACGAGAACTTATTCAGTTAGGACTATCATTGTTTTTAATGTTTATTACGCTTTATATTCCAATGCAACGTTGGCAACAGTTTGCTTCTGTTTTACTTATTATTGCTATTATTATGTTAATCGTTGTGTTAGGTATTGGTTCTTCGATTAATGGCGCATCTCGTTGGATACCTCTAGGAGTATTCAATTTTCAACCTGCAGAACTTTCAAAATTAGCGCTATTTTTATTCTTAGCTGGTTATTTATCACGTAAATCTGAAGAAGTACAAAGTGGCTTTTGGGGTTTTTTTAAACCAATGGTTGTTATGACTATACTTTCTATTTTGTTACTTAAACAACCAGATTTAGGTACTGTTATTGTTTTATTTATGGTCACTATTGGCATTTTATTTATTGCAGGTGCGCAATTGTGGCAATTTATTGCTATTTTGCTAACGGGAGTTGGCGCAGTAATTTGTTTGATTTTGTATGAGTCTTACCGCTTGACACGACTGTTAACCTTTCTTGATCCTTGGCAAGATGCTACAGGTTCAGGTTATCAATTAGTCGCCTCATTAATGGCAATTGGTAATGGAGGCGTTACTGGGCAAGGTATGGGAAATTCTGTACTGAAATTAGGTTATTTACCCGAATGTCATACTGATTTCATTTTCTCAATTATATCAGAAGAGTATGGATATATAGGTGTAGTTGCTTTATTGTCATTACTTTTCTTTCTAACATTTAAGGCGCTTGCAATTGGTTATCGAGCACTGAATGAAAATTCATTGTTCTCTGGTTATTTAGCTTGTGAAATCGGGATATGGTTTGGTTTTCAAACATTTGTAAATGTGGGGGTTACATCTGGTATGTTGCCTACTAAAGGATTAACACTACCATTTATTAGTTATGGTGGATCAAGCCTTATTGTTATGAGTATTGCAACAGCAATATTACTCCGAATTGATTTTGAATTTAGACAACAACAAGCCCAAGCAAGAATAAGGTTAATAAAATAATGAAAAAATTATTAGTTATGGCAGGAGGAACTGGGGGGCATGTTTTTCCGGGTATTGCTGTGGCGCAATATTTAATGAAGCAAGGCTGGCAGGTAAGATGGTTAGGAACTGCCGATCGAATGGAAGCACACTTAGTTCCTGAAAATGGTATTGATATTGATTTTATCGAAATATCAGGGCTACGAGGCAAAGGTGTTATGGCATTATTAAAAGCACCTTATAAAATTTTAAAAGCAGTTTTACAAGCTAGAAAAATTTTAAAAACTTATCGCCCTGATGTTGTTCTAGGTATGGGAGGATATGTTTCAGGCCCAGGGGGGATTGCAGCAAAAACACTTGGTATACCAGTTGTATTACATGAGCAAAATGGTATAGCAGGTTTAACCAACAAATATCTAGCTAAAATAGCAGCTAAAGTTTTACAAGCATTTCCTACTGCTTTTCCTAAGGCAGAAGTAGTTGGCAATCCTGTTCGTAGTGATCTTTTGACTGTGGCAAAACCTGAAGAAAGATTCAAAGATCGTGATGGGCCAATTAGAGTATTAGTCATGGGAGGCAGCCAAGGAGCTAAAGTTATTAATGATATTGTGCCTAAAGTGATAACAAAATTATCCGATAAATATGTAGTATGGCATCAAACAGGTAAAGGAATGTTGAATTCCGTAATTCAGTCATACCAAAATTGCGATATGACCAATAACAAAGTGACTGAATTTATCCAAGATGTTGCAGATGCATACAATTGGGCAGATATTGTAATTTGTCGTAGCGGAGCATTAACCGTTAGTGAAATTGAAGTAGTTGGTATTGGTGCTATTTTTATTCCGTTTATGCATAAAGATCGTCAGCAATTTTGGAATGCAAAATCACTAGCAGATATAGGTGCTGCTAATATTATCGAGCAACCTGATTTTAGTGCTGAATCGCTATCCAATTTGTTATGTAATTTGAACCGTGACAAATTAATTGAAATGGCAATTAAAGCTAAAAGTTTATCTATTGTGAATTCCACAGAAAAAGTAGCAGAAGCCCTTAATTCGGTGATAAAATAATACTTTTCTGACATAAATTTATGTAATATTTTTGTCAAAATGTTTCAGGTTAGATATATGTTTGAGTCAATGATTCATTTGAGCATTAAAAAATAACGATGATAGATATGTTCAATGATGATATGTACTGTGAACTATAAAATAATTTAGGAGTTAAATAGTGAATACAAAGGAATTAGCGAAGTTAAGAGCAATTATTCCTGAAATGAAGCGAGTTAAACATATTCACTTTGTGGGTATTGGTGGTGCTGGTATGGGAGGAATTGCTGAAGTTCTCGCTAATGAAGGATACCAAATTAGTGGATCAGATATTGCTGAAAATGCGGTTACTCAACATCTAGAAACATTAGGGGCAAAAATTGTTATTGGCCATGCGGCTGAAAATGTGATTAATTCTAGCGTTGTTGTTATATCCTCAGCTATTTCGCAAGATAACATTGAAGTAATAGCTGCTCGTTCAGCACGTATACCTGTTATTCAACGTGCTGAAATGTTAGCTGAATTAATGCGTTTTCGATATGGTATAGCAATTGCTGGTACTCATGGTAAAACTACAACTACTGCTATGGTTACCTCTATTTATGCTGAGGCGAAACTCGATCCAACTTTTGTTAATGGTGGTTTAGTTAAGGCGGCAGGAACACATGCTCAATTAGGTAGTAGCCGTTATTTTATTGCTGAGGCTGATGAAAGTGATGCTTCATTTCTTCATTTGCAACCGATGGTATCTATTGTAACAAATATAGAGCCTGACCATATGGACACTTATCAAGGTAGTGTTGATAATCTAAAACAAACATTTATTTCATTTTTACATAACCTTCCATTTTATGGTTTAGCTATTATGTGTTACGACGATCCTATTAATCGAGAATTACTACCGATTGTGGGACGTAAAATCATCACTTATGGATTTAGCGAAGAGGCTGACGTTGTCATTAAAAATTATCGTCAAGAACGAGGTGTAAGCTATTACACTGTTTGTCGCCCAGATCGCCAAGATTTGCAGATTGAGTTAAATGCACCTGGTAAACATAATGCTTTAAACTCGGCGGCTGCGATAATTGCAGCAACAGAAGATGGTATTGATGATGAATCAATTATAAATGCATTAGCTAAATTTGCTGGTACTAGTCGGCGTTTTGATTTATTAGGTATATTCCCGCATGTTGATGGTGGCGATATAATGATGGTTGATGATTATGGTCATCATCCTAGCGAGGTTAATGCAACAATTCAAGCAGCAAGAAACGGCTGGCCTGAACGAAGATTGGTTATGTTATTCCAACCACATCGATACACGCGTACTCGGGATTTATTTGACGATTTCGCACAAGTGCTTTCTCAAGTCGATGCACTTGTTATGTTAGATGTCTATTCCGCAGGAGAGCAACCTATTGCTGGTGCAGATAGCCGTTCGTTATGCCGTTCTATTCGCAATCGTGGCAAAGTTGACCCAATTTATGTTTCGGATTTAGATTTGCTACCCGAAATAATGCAAGAAGTTTTACAAAGTGGTGATTTATTAATTACACAAGGTGCAGGTAGTGTTGGTCGTATAGCACGCCAATTAGCCAAAACTCAATTATCATCAGAAGAGGTTTTATAAAATGGTAGATAAAGTTGCTGTATTGTATGGTGGTACTTCAGCTGAACGGGAAGTGTCACTTAAGTCAGGTAAGGCTGTACATGCAGGATTGTTGGCAAATGGTATCGATGCGCATCTTATTGATACTAAATATCATCCTATTACCAATTTAAAAGAAGAAGGTTATACAAAAGCTTTTATTATTTTACACGGACGTGGTGGGGAAGATGGTATTGTTCAAGCGATTTTGACTTATCAAAATATTCCTTATACAGGCAGTGATGTTTTATCATCAGCCTTAACAATGGATAAACTGAAAACTAAGTTAGTGTGGAAATCACTCAATTTACCTGTTGCTGAATATGTTATGGTTGAAAAATCACAATCAATTGATACTGATACCATAGTTAAACAGCTTGGTTTACCGTTGTTTGTTAAACCAAGTCATGAAGGATCAAGTGTGGGAATGGCTAGAGTTAATGAAGCATCTGAATTGGAAGAAGCTATTAGCGCAGCTTTCAAATATGATAGTGTAGTGATGGTTGAGTCATTTTTAGCAGGTCCAGAATTTACGGTAGCAATTGTTGGTGACGAGGTCTTACCTTCAATCCATATTAAACCCGCAACTAAATTTTATGATTATGATGCGAAATATTTATCTGATACCACTCAGTATTTTTGTCCAAGCGGTTTATCTGATGAACAAGAACAAGAAATTCGTAAATTAGCGTTAGATGCTTATAAAGCAGTAGGATGTCGAGGGTGGGGAAGAGTTGATATCATGTTTAATGCTAACCAAAAACCTTTTTTACTTGAAGTTAATACCGCTCCAGGTATGACAGATCATAGTTTGGTACCAATGGCGGCAAAAGAACATGGATGGTCATTTAATGAGCTTGTTGCTAAAATTTTGAATTTGGCAACTTTATAATTGGCCTTATTTTATGAAACAAGTTCGGCAAGCAGCGCATAGAAGGGACGATAAAAACAAAAGAAAGCTGCTTATTTTTCGTAATACAGAGCAATTAATAGGATTTTTGTTCTTTATTGCGATTATTTGTATTAGTATTTGGGTCGTTCAAAGTTTTAAAAATTGGATGGATGATCCCGAACAAATGGTATTGTCTCAATTAACATTGAGTGGAGAACATACCTATACAACTGAGGATGATCTTCGGGAAGCTATTTTAGGACTTGGGTTGCCTAATACCTATATAGGACAAGATGTTAATGATATTCAACAAGAAGTAATGCGATTTCCGTGGGTGAAGCAAACCAGTGTACGTAAACAGTGGCCAGATAGGTTAATTGTCTATGTCGAAGAATATAAACCCGTGCTTTATTGGAATGACTTATTTTTACTTGATAAAAGTGGCAATGTATTTAGCGTACCACTTGACCGTATAAGCAACTTAAAATTACCAAAATTATATGGTCCAGAGGGTAAAGCAAAATCGGCGTTAGAAACTTATTATAAATTAGAGAATCTTTCTAAAAAATTAGCTAATAATCAGTTGGCACTACATATTAAAACAGCAATAACTGATGAACGTAACGCGTGGCAATTGATGGTAAAACAGTGTGTATCAGGTTTTTGCCAAGAAAATCAGGAAATAAAATTACTATTAGGTAGTGAAAATATTGAACAAAGATATCAACAATTTATCAAGTTATTTCCGGAAATTCAGTCAAGAATGCCAGAAAATGAAAAAATAATGGTCGCTGATTTACGTTATGAGAATGGCATTTCAGTGCAAAGAGAAAAAATGGTGCAGTAAGGAATAAATTAAGGCTGAAGTATGAAAGCAACAGAAAAAAAATTGGTTGTTGGATTAGAGGTTGGTACATCCAAAGTACTTGCTCTTGTTGGTGAAGTTCTTCCCGATGGTGTTGTCAACATCATCGGTGTAGGTCATTGTCCATCAAAAGGGGTTGATAAAGGTGGTGTGAACGATCTTGAGTCTGTCGTAAAATCAATCCAAAGAGCGGTTGACCAAGCTGAATTAATGGCTGATTGTCAAATATCTTCAGTATATTTAAGCCTTTCAGGTAAACATATTCGTTGTCAAAATGAGATAGGCATGGTGCCAATAGAGGATGAAGAAGTAACCGCAGAAGATGTTGACAATGTTGTTCATACAGCAAAATCAGTCAGAATTTTAGATGAGCACCGTATTTTGCATGTCATTGCACAAGAATATTCTATCGATTTGCAAGAAGGTATTAAAAATCCTATTGGCTTATCTGGAGTAAGAATGAAAGCCAAAGTTCACTTAATTACTTGTCATAATGATATGGCTAGAAATATTGTGAAAGCAGTAGAACGTTGTGGTTTGAAAGTGGATCAACTTATTTTTTCTGGATTGGCCTCTAGCTATGCAGTTTTAACGGATGATGAAAAAGAACTTGGTGTTTGCGTAATTGATATGGGTGGCGGTACAATGGATGTAACGGTCTATACGGGAGGTGCGTTACGTCATTCAGTTGTAATCCCTTATGCTGGGAATGTTGTTACTAGCGATATCGCATATGCATTTGGCGCTCCGCCAATGGATGCTGAAAATATTAAGATTCGTTATGGATGCGCTGTAGGTTCATTAATTGGCAAAGATGAAGTTATTGATGTTCCAAGCGTAGGTGGAAGACCATCACGTTCATTGCAACGACAAACTCTTGCTGATGTAATTGAACCACGCTATTCAGAACTTCTTTCGTTGGTACAAAAAGAGTTACTTGTATTACAAGAAGAACTTAAAAAACAGAATATCAAATATCAATTAGCAGCAGGTATTGTTTTAACTGGTGGTGCAGCGCAAATAAAAGGAATGGTAGAGTGCGCTGAAAAAGTTTTTCAAAATCAAGTGCGTATTGGTCAGCCATTAAATATATCTGGATTAACCGACTATGTTCAAAAACCTTATTGTTCAACAGCTATAGGGTTATTGCATTATGGAAAACAAAGTTTATTAAATGATGATGGAAAAGATAATAATAAATCATCATTAAAAGGGATAGCTAAACGATTAACCGGATGGTTTAAAAAAGAATTTTAGCTAATATATTTCAAGAACTTCGTGGACATTGTAGATGATTATCTGTACAATGTTCGCAGATCGTAAATTTGGAGATAAGTTATGTTTGAACCTATGGTTGCAGATGATGAACCAGCAGCAGTCATTAAAGTTATTGGTGTAGGTGGTGGCGGCGGTAATGCTGTCGAGCATATGATTGCTGAACATATTGAAGGCGTTGAATTTTTTGCAGCAAATACAGATGCGCAAGCCTTAAAAAGAATTAAGGTAGGTCAAACTATCCAAATCGGGACTAATGTTACTAAAGGGCTTGGTGCAGGTGCTAATCCAGAAGTCGGTAGAAATTCAGCTGAGGAAGATCGAGATGTCATTCGTAGTGCTATCGAAGGAGCCGACATGGTTTTTATCGCAGCAGGAATGGGTGGTGGCACTGGAACGGGTGCAGCTCCTGTTGTTGCAGAAATAGCAAAAGAATTAGGAATTCTAACTGTTGCAGTTGTTACTAAACCTTTTGGTTTTGAAGGTAAAAAGCGTATGGCTTTTGCTGAGCAAGGTATTTCTGAGTTGGCAAAACATGTTGATTCACTAATTACTATTCCGAATGATAAATTATTAAAAGTATTAGGTCGTGGTGTTAAATTACTTGATGCTTTTGCTGCAGCTAATGGTGTTTTAAAAGGTGCAGTACAAGGGATCGCTGAGCTGATTACTAAACCTGGTCTTATCAATGTCGATTTTGCTGATGTTAGAACAGTGATGTCTGAAATGGGATATGCTATGATGGGATCTGGTCGAGCTAGTGGTGATAATCGAGCTGAAGAAGCCGCAGAAATGGCAATTTCTAGCCCATTACTTGAAGATATTGATTTATCTGGCGCTCGAGGCGTATTAGTTAACGTAACATCTGGATTTGATATTGGTTTAGAAGAATTTGAAACAGTCGGTAACACAGTTAAAGCATTTGCTTCTGATAATGCTACGGTTGTTGTTGGTTCAACTTTTGATCCAGATATATCTGATGAAATTCGAGTAACAGTGGTTGCAACGGGTATTGGTATGGATAAACGTCCAGAAGTTAAAATACCTAAATCAGCATCACACAATGATCTATTTAGTCGAAGCAATCCTTTGGGACAACAAGAAGATAAATTAGCTAAGGTTGTTAATGAACCAATAGCTTCTCCTCTTGAAGAACATAAGATTTTAGATATTCCAGCTTTCATACGGAAGCAAGCGAATTAAAGTAAAGTTGAACTTATTTGATTTTTTATTGTCAAAATCGGTAAGAGTAAATAAAAAAGTAGGTGCAAAGTGAAACAAAGAACATTAAAAAAGACTATTCAAGCAACTGGTGTTGGTTTACATACTGGCAAAAAAGTTACTTTGACATTACGTCCTGCGCCTGAAAATACAGGTATAATTTACCGTCGTACTGATTTAAATCCATATGTAGATTTTCCTGTGGATGCGAAGTCTGTGCGTGATACAATGCTTTGTACTTGTTTAATAAATGAAGATAATGTTCGTATTTCTACAGTTGAACATATTAATGCTGCATTAGCAGGGCTTGGTATTGATAATATTATTATTGAAGTTAATGCCCCTGAAATACCAATTATGGATGGTAGTGCAAGTCCGTTTGTTTTTTTATTGCTTGATGCTGGTATTGCTGAACAAAATGCACTTAAAAAGTTTTTGTGTGTAAAAGAAACAATTCGAGTTGAAAATGGTGATAAATGGGCTGAAGTAAGACCTTATAGTGGTTTTAAGCTAGATTTCACTATTGATTTTCAACATCCAGCTATCGACAATAGTTCACAACGTTATCAACTAGATTTTTCGTCTGAATCATTTATTCGTCAAATCAGTCGTGCTAGAACATTTGGCTTTATGCGTGATATTGAAGCATTACAATCTAAAGGCTTATGTCTTGGTGGTAGTTTAGATTGTGCAATTGTTGTTGATGATTATAAAGTGCTTAATGAAGATGGTTTACGTTTTGAAGATGAGTTTGTGCGTCACAAAATGCTTGATACTATCGGTGATTTATATATGAGCGGTCACAATATGATTGGTGAAGTTGTTTGTTATAAATCAGGTCATGCATTGAATAATCAATTATTGCAAGCATTGCTAGCAAAACAAAATGCATGGGAATATATCACATTTACAGAAGAGCAAATCGTGCCACTTGCATTGGGTACTCAACAGCTTATTTTTGCATAAAATATAAGTAATATTATTTTATATTATAGACGCTCCTGTTTTTAATAGGAGCGTTTTTATTTTATATTAAAGGGATAATGTATGAATAACAGTCATTTTTTTGCTCATTTATCACGATTAAAACTTATTAATCGTTGGCCTTTAATGCGTAATGTAAGAACTGAAAATGTATCGGAGCATAGTTTACAGGTTGCTTTCGTTGCACATGCCTTAGCAATAATTAAAAACAAGAAATTTAATGGAAATGTTAATCCAGAAAGAATTGCATTGCTGGCAATGTACCACGACGTTTCGGAAGTGATAACTGGCGATCTACCAACACCAACAAAGTATTACAATCCACAAATAACGGTTGAATATAAAAAGATTGAAAAAATAGCACAGCATAAACTTATCAATATGCTTCCTAAAGAGTTACAAGATGATTTTAGAACATTAATTGATGATGATTTTTATGACGAAATCGAGAAAAGTATTTTAAAACAAGCAGATGCATTATGCGCTTACCTTAAAACGATTGAAGAGCTCAGTGCGGGCAATAATGAGTTTAAATTAGCAGAACAACGTTTAAAAAAGACTTTATCTGAACGTAACAGTCCTGAAATGAATTACTTCTTAGACGTTTTTGTTCCAAGCTTTAGTTTATCACTAGATGAAATAACCATGTAAAATTAGTTTATTTATAAGCATCGGTATCAATAACCAAGAAATTGTTTTTGGCGTATTCATTTCTTACTGTTGATTTGCCGGAGCCGACCTGTCCGCCGAGTAAAATTACTTCAGGGTTATTTGAAGGTTTAACAAATCTCAGATATTCATTTTTGATTGCATTCTCGAAAATTCTGTCATGCTTATCTTTGGGAAGAATAAATTTATTAGCCATAAAGTAAATAGTCAATCATCTTCTGAAAATACTACATCGGGAAATACTTCATTAAATTTCGGGTGAAAATTACCAGCCGCAATGGCTTTGAGTTCGTCTATATCTGCTGTACTTGGGGGGATAATTCCAACTTCATATAAATCTTGTAGAGCCTTTATATAGAGAGGATAAGCGGCATCATAAGCGGCTTGGTCGCCTGTTTCTTCAATTGAGCTGAAGTAGTGGCAAAACTTGATTTTTTCTCGTTTAACCGCCTGTTTTGCTGCGTCAATCCAAGGGTAAATGCTGGGATCTAGTGTTTTCATGATGTTTCCTTATTCATCGTTATAAATCGAGTGCGCCGAAATGGATCATAGACATAAAGAAAAAAGTCAAAATTACCATACCAATGGTGGTGGGCATACTAAAGTAGGCATGGCCTAAAAGGTAGCTACCCACTTAAACATTTTTTATTTCTATTATAGATTATTAATAAAAAATACATACTTTTTCAGAATATTAAATTCTGTGATAATAAAAAGGTTTTTACTCTAGTTATAATAAATGTATTTTATGTCAGATACAAGTTAAATGGCTTTTAAGCTCGTCAATTTCCTCTAACTAATCGAGATATTTTTTAGTGATATACGTGATAACGAAACTAATTCACGGTATCACTAATTAAAAAATTACGATTATACTGAATAATAATCACTCGAACCTTTACAGGATCAACAAACTCTCACAATGGTAGAATAATTAATCTTCTTTCCCTCGGATCTTCCGAGACAATCGTTTAAACCCATGAGTAAACTTTTTAATTGCCATTGCAAAAAAAGGAACCTTAATTTTGATATCAAAGCGTTCTTTCAACTCGATTGCGTCATTGGCTTTAGTTAGCCAAATAAATCCTGAGTTCGTTAAATCGATGGCCTTGATTTTTCCTTCAGGCGTTAAGATAAAATTTCCGCCATGAATATCATTAGATACTAAATTATAACTGTGCAGTTTTTCAATACAGTTTTTAACTTGCTCGCCATACTCTTTCATTTCTTCCCACTTTAAAGAACGTCCTTCGATAAAATTAAAAATCATATAATGGCGTTTAGATTTTTGATCAAAAGCAACCAAATACAGTTCATAAGCAATATCGGCATTATCAAGTGATATTTTGGCGAGTTTACGAATCAAATTGAAATAAAAGTCGCCTGTAATTTTGGCGATTAAACGACGCTCTAAACGATGCTCAACACCGCCATCAATTTTAAAAATAAATTTTGATTCATTATGATCGATTAAATAAGTATATCGCTCTAATTTATCGCTAGGATCGAGTAATTCATGATGTCCTTCTTCTGCCAAAAATTGGTCAAAAAGTTCTAAATAATTGATTTCGTCATTTTGCACATAGGCGAACTTCATATCGCCACGTTGAACTTCAATAATTTTTGCAAAGTTATTCAAATTTTATTATCCCAGAATACATCAAAAAAATTGACTTATCTTAAACATTATCTGCGTTAAAGTAAATGAAACAGTAACGTTTAACTAGTAGTATGAATAGTATTAATTAAAAAGTGATGAATATTTGCTATGCCATTAAAATGATATTATGGTTAAATAATTGAATTTATATTATTGGTTAGTTATGTCTAATAGCGCATCCGAATGGTTTTTATATATTATTAGAACAGCAAAAAAATCACTCTATACTGGTATTACAACAAATGTGGAAAGAAGGCTTCACCAACATCAAACCAACAAAGGTGCAAAGCATCTAAAAGGGCAAAAAGATTTAACTATTGTGTACCGGATCTATATTGGTGACAGATCGATGGCGCTTAGGCTTGAGTACCGAATAAAACAGCTTTCTAAACAAAAAAAAGAGAAGTTAGTCACAAACCAGCCTAATTTAAACGAATTATTAAAACTACTCAATTAATACGCTTTATATTCACATCATTGGCATTAACTGTATTGTAGGAGCTTTAATTGCATCAATTTGCTTATTAAACTCAGCTAATTGTTGACGCCAAAAATCCTCATCAGTAATCCATGGAAAGGCGATAGGAAAAGCAGGATCTTGCCAACGCTCTAAAATCCATGCTAAATGATGAATCATTCTCATCGCTCTTAAAGGTTCGATAAGCTTTAATTGATGATGATCAAACTCACAAAACTCCTGATACATTTCAATCAATAAATCCAACTGTAAACGTTGCTGTTGACGATCACCATGCAGTAACATCCACAGATCTTGAATTGCAGGGCCATTACGAGAATCATCAAAATCAACAAACATTGCATTATCGCGCCATAAGATATTACCCGCATGGCAATCGGCATGTAATCGAATAGGCTGCCAATCGTTATGCCAATGCTGTTCAACAGTTTTTATTAACTGGGCTAAAATATCTTTAAGGTCAGTTTGAACTTTCTTAGAAATATAAGCGCTAGATAGCAAGATATCTTGTGGCCGATAAAGATACTCTTCTAATCCAATAGTTGGACGATGTAAAAATGTCTGCTTAGCACCAATTTGATGGATACGACCAAGCAACATACCCACAGATTCCATTTGCTCGATATTATCCATCTCATATTGTCGTCCTCCAACACTAGCAAACAACGTAAACAGATAACCTTGATATTCGTGTAGTGTCGTATTATTAAATGTTAATGGCGTAATAACGGGAACCTCAGCATCAGCTAATTGCTTAGTAAACTGATGTTCTTCAAGAATTTGCTGACGATCCCAACGATTTGGTCGATAAAACTTAACCACATAACGTTTATGATCTTCATCTTGAAATTGATAAACACGATTTTCATAACTATTTAACACAGTCAAACCAGAATCTATACTCAATCCTATTGAAGATAGGCTATCAATAATTAAATCTGGTGATAAAGATTGAAACGAAAATGTTGAACTATTCATTGAATGATCCTTTATTGCAAACTAAACCATTCATCTAATTTTTGTTTTAGAGCTTCAAGTCCAATACGCTTAGGTGATGAAAAAGGAGCAACAGTAATATCTCCTTGAAAAGGTAAAATGGCTTCTTTCACCATATTAACTTGTTTTTTTTGAGCGCCAGAAGCTAATTTATCAGCTTTAGTAAGCAGTAACATAATAGGAATATCAACTGAAACCGCCCACTCAATCATCTGTTGATCTAAATCTTTTAATGGATGTCTAATATCCATCAATACAACCAAACCTTTTAAACTTTCACGTTTTTGCAGATATTCGCCCAATGCTTTTTGCCATTTACGCTTTATCGCCTCTGGCACTTGAGCATAGCCATAACCGGGTAAATCTACTAAACGGCAATTTTCTTCAACTTCGAAAAGATTAATAAGTTGGGTTCGACCTGGCGTTTTACTTGTTCTAGCAAGCCCTTTTTGATTGGTTAATGTATTAAGTGCGCTTGATTTACCAGCGTTAGAACGGCCAGCAAAAGCAATTTCAACACCACTATCAATAGGTAGATGAGAAATATCAGGCGCACTCAAAATAAAATGAGTTTTAGCATAATTTAATGGGTGAATATTGGTCATAAATAAGTATCCTTTAAATGCAACGGCATTTAATTGACTAAAATGCCGTTACTGTATAGAAAAACTTAAGAATTGACAACTTTTTCCACAGCTTTCGCAAATCGAGTCATACCTTCTTTAATTTCATCTTCAGAAATAATTAGTGATGGGGTAAGGCGTAAAACATTAGGTCCGGCATTTAAAATCATCACTTTAAATTCGGATGCTACGTTCAAAAAATCACGAGCTTTATTGTGAAATTTGGGTTGTAATTCTACGCCTAACAATAACCCTTTTCCACGATACTCTCGGAATAATTTAAATTTATCATTAATTTCCTCTAATTGCTCAATAAATACAGCACGTCGTTTTTGCACACCTTCAAGTATTTCAGGAGAATTAATAATATCAAAAGCCTCGCAACCCACAGCACAAGCTAAAGGGTTACCACCATAAGTTGTACCATGCACACCGGGATGCATAACTGAAGCAATTTCGTCTGTTGTTAACATAGCACTAATTGGAAATCCACTGCCCAGTGCTTTAGCTGAGGTCAAAATATCGGGTTTTACATCATATTGCTGATAAGTAAATAAACTGCCTGTTCGACCCATTCCACACTGCACTTCATCAAACACCAGTAACGCTTTATATTCATCACATAGCTCACGCAAACCTTGTAAAAATTCGGGTGTGGCTGAAGTTAATCCACCTTCACCTTGCACAGGCTCTAGTACAACCGCACAAGTATGATCATCCATTACAGCTTTAACTGCATCAAGATCATTAAAAGGAACATGAATAATATCAGCTGGTTTTGGACCAAAACCATCCGAATACTTAGCCTGACCGCCAACAGAGACGGTAAAAAATGTACGCCCATGAAAAGATTGATAAAAAGCAATAATTTTAGTCTTATAAGGATTGTATTTATGTATTGCGTAATGACGAGCTAATTTAAACGCAGCTTCATTAGCTTCGGCACCAGAATTTGCAAAAAAAACACGTTCAGCAAACGTATTATCGATAAGTTTTTGAGCAAGATTTAAAGCCGGCTCATTAGTAAAAACATTACTTACATGCCATAACTTTTCACTTTGTTCATGTAATGCTTTAACTAATCTTGGATGACAATGCCCAAGCGCATTTACAGCGATGCCACCTGCAAAATCAATATATTCTTCACCATTTTGATCCCAAACACGACTTCCTTTACCCTTTACGGGGATAAATTTTGCTGGTGCATAAATAGGTAAAATAACTTTATCAAAAAGTTCACGTGTGATTTTTGGCTGCATTGTTTAATCCTTATTTATTTTATTAACTAGTTCCTATCATTTTAATCAAACTAATTGCGGTGTAAAGTAAATAATTATTCAAATATTTTAAATTAATATTCACTCATTAAAGGTGAATTCAATTTAAAATTAATATAATAATTTTCTTCTTATCTATAATTATTTTCAGGTATAATTAGCCACTATTCGTTAAGTGTACTTAAAAGAGATAAAAATGAGCCGTGTCGTTTATTGCCATTATTTAAAAAAAGAAGCAGAGGGATTAGATTTTCAACTTTATCCGGGGGAGATTGGAAAACGTATTTTTAACGAAATATCCAAACAGGCATGGCAAGAATGGCTCAAAAAACAAACAATGCTCATTAACGAACATAAACTCAATATGATGAATCTAGAACACCGAAAAAAAATTGAAGCTGAAATGATCAAATTTCTATTTGAAGGCGAAGAAGTTGTTATTGATGGATATAAACCGCAAAATTGAGATGTAAAATGAAAAAAAATAAAAAAATCATCGCGTTAATTATTTCTGTAACTCTTCTAACAGGTTGCCCTAGTACGAATTCAAAAAAAAATGAAAACAATTATGTTAAAGATACTAATGCTTTTAATATCTTAATTAGTCAATATGCTAATAACATTGAAGAAATTTGGGGTCCGAAAGAAGTCCTTATTGCAGGGCCTAAAGATTATGTTCAATATGAAGATAATTTAAAAACGCGTGTCCATATTAACTTTGTTTCTGGTGTGATTACTATTGAAACGATGGCAGAATCACCAATAGAAAACCTAAAAGAAGCGATAGTTTCGACATTACTTATGTCAGAGCCAGTTGACATTATACGACATGACAAAATCAGTCAAGACTTATCTCAAGAACCATTTCTATACAATCAGGTATTAGATCAAGAGCATCAACCGATTCGTTGGAGTGGCAGAGCCAATAGTTTTGCTGATTATCTGCTTAGCAATAATATAAAAACTCGCTGGTCTGGTTCTTATAAAATTACTTATGTTGAAATTAAACTTGTTCCTAACCACATAAATCAACGTGCCAGAAAATTCTTACCAATAGTAGCTGAAGCTTCTAATCGTTATTTTATTGATGAACGCTTGATCTTAGCCATTATGGAAGTTGAATCTGCATTTAACCCATATGCTGTCAGCCGTACTGATGCGCTTGGACTAATGCAAGTACAACAACACACCGCTGGGCGTGATATTTTCAAATTACAAGGCAAATCGGGTGAACCAAGTCGAAAATTCTTACTCGATCCGCGTAATAATGTTGATATAGGTACAGCTTATTTATCTTTATTAAAAACGAAATACTTAGCAGGCATTAATAACCCAATTTCGTTAAGATACGCCGTGATCACATCTTATAATGGAGGAGTAGGAAGTGTGTTGCGTACGTTTTCTAACGATCGCAATGAAGCTATCAACATCATAAACTCAATGACACCACAACAGGTTTATCGAAAACTTGTCACTTCTCACGTTTCGCAAGAGTCACGTAATTATCTAATAAAAGTCAATAGAATCTTAGATAATAAATAAGTTATAAAAAAATAAATATTTCCTCATCATTCATAAGTAATGATGAGGAAATATATCATTTACCAGCTCATAAACGAATGATAAAGCAAAATGGATTTAATGGTTGTTTAAAGATAACACAACATAATCAGTCAACATCTAGCGATTCAGAAGCTAACAAACAATAGCTAACTAACAAAAGGTAATAAACAAAAGTCTAAGCGATTGTGGGTAAAACACTCTAACAGTTTTTAAAAGATTATTTTCATCTTTACATTTCTTTACAAAAAATTCGCCAAAAAACTAGCCAACTATTTTTTAAACGGCTATACTTTAACCACTATAGGGAAACAAGCTTATTAAATAAGTGAATAATTATAAAAATTTAAATAAAACAAATAATTACTTGACAGGTAAACCA
>NZ_LZHK01000044.1:0-8298 GCF_001690415.1 Gilliamella sp. Imp1-1 | reverse complement strand
TTTATTTTTATTGGGGACAGTTAGTATTCTCGTGCCACCTCTACCAACAGTGCTTTTTTATTTATTAACGACCTATTTTTTAAACAATATCTCAGATCGTCTTTATAGCTATTTTACTGATAATCATTACTATCAAACTTATATATAAAAAAGAAAGCAACAAAAATAAATTTGTTTGAAATGTTAGCAATGTTTTTAATTGTATTGTAAATACCTTTTATTTTATTATTTTAGGAAAAATTAAGAATGCAGTAGGGTATATAGGCAGTAAAAAATTACAGGGTAAGTTACCCTGTAACAAATGTGAGCCTAGCTGTAAATAATTTTATTTAAGATTTTTCTTAATTTCTATAGCAAGCATTGGGTTCCACATGGCACCTGTAGCACTCATGATAGCATCGGCTCCATTATCAATAAACTGACGATAATGTTCACTAGAACTAACACCACCAACACCAACAATAACAAATTTTAGATCCATTTCTTTTCGATATTTAGCTAATCTACTTACCATATCTAAACCAGCCCAACGAATTGCATTGCCACAGACACCGCCTTCTTTTCTATTTTCACCTAAGGCAGGATTACCTTTAGCATCAACTGGTTTAGCGGACAGTGTGTTAATTGTACTTAAGCCGTCGATAATAGAACCGACACGAGTCAATAAAGAAACGATCCTTTCATCATCAGGGAAATAGGCTAGTTTTAAAATAAGTGGGCGATCAGGAACAGCTGTTTTAATAGCGTTAACAATGCGTTCGACTTTATCTATATCAAAGCAAAGTAGTTTACTTGCTCCTTCGTTTGGGCAACTTAAATTTGCTTCAAGAATAGGCGCATTGGTTTCTCTAACTAATTTTGCAGCTAAAGCATAATCGTTTTCTATTGCTTCATTGCTTTGCGTCCCCTGAAAACTACCAATTACATATTGCCCATGACCTGCAGATTTTACTGCATCAGCCATATCTGGTTGCCAAATATCTGGAGAAAAAGAAGGAACCCCAAAAGAGTTGGTAATTGATAGAGGTTGATTGTAAGCAGTATCAGCTAATACTGTATCTAAATTACACGATAATTTACCTTTAGGATGAACTGATAACACATTCGGTAATGGATGACATTTATGTAGTTTTGTTCGAACTGTTTTATATACGCATAAATCAAATCCATAGGCAAATGCAGCTTTTATGTAGTTTGCATTTAATAAAGGACCTGCCGGTATACCAAATGGTAAATTAACGTCATGGTTTAAAAATTTTGAAGATTTTGTTGGGATTTGCTCAGCTTTATCTAATTGTGTAAAAAGCCCAAATGGTCCTTGAGCATAATTATCTTCGTAGCTTATAGAAGGATTATAAAAAGGTGTTAAAGATTCCATACTATCTCCTGATCATGCATGTTCTTAAAGTGAAGTTGGGTATTAAGTTGTAATAAAAATAAAATGAATAAGGTTTTAGAGCCCAAAAAAAATCCTCCATAAGGAGGATTAAGAAATAGGAACAATAGAGAGTAGAAAGATGGGGTTGATTCAGAACTGCCAATTGGAATTAAAGACATTAAGTTATTCTCTATTGTGTAAATTTGTACACATTTTATCTGAATAAAATTAAAGTTCAATATAAAAATCATAAAAATATTTAACCAAATGAAAAGGTTATAGTATTTTTTTCTAGATTTTAAATCATAAATCCGACAATATAATCTCTCTAAAATACCCAAAATAAGCATGACCTTATCCTATTTATCGTGATAATTTTATAATTGCTTAATAACACTAAAAAAATTTCTGTCTAAAAAATGATACTTGT
The DNA here is from genome assembly GCF_001690415.1 of Gilliamella sp. Imp1-1. Lineage (NCBI taxonomy): Bacteria > Pseudomonadati > Pseudomonadota > Gammaproteobacteria > Orbales > Orbaceae > Gilliamella > Gilliamella sp. Imp1-1. The sequence goes on along the minus strand of NZ_LZHK01000044.1, from coordinate 6,490 downwards.
TGTTATTAATGTAGATAATCCATGTGGAGAGTAACTATTGTTAATGTTATCATAATTAAAAAGTTTAAATACTAGTGAGTAGGTATATAAAAATGAAAAATGAACATATTTTTAGTCCGATAACTCTACCTAATGGCGTTGAACTAAAAAATCGTATAATGATGGCCCCAATGACAACTTGTTCTGGTTTTTATGATGGTTCAGTTACTCAAGATCTAATTGAATATTATCGTGTACGATCTGGTGAAATAGGGACAATTATTGTTGAATGTGGATTTGTTGATAATAAAGGATTAGCTTTTCCTGGTGCAATTGGTTTAGATAGTGATGACAAAATTGAAGGATTAGCAAAGATTGCGAAGGCAATCAAAGAAAAAGGCTCCAAAGCAGTAATTCAAGTTTACCATGGAGGGCGAATGGTTGAGCCAAAATTAATTGGTGGACAATCGCCTGTGGGGCCAAGTGCAATAGCAGCACCACGCCCTGGTGCAGCAACACCAGTAGCACTAAGCGCTGATGAAGTCGATGAAATGATAGAAAAATTTGGCCAAGCAGTGCGACGCGCTATCCAAGCTGGATTTGATGGTGTTGAAATTCATGGTGCAAATACTTATCTTATTCAACAATTCTATTCACCAAATTCAAATCAACGAGATGATAAGTGGGGGGGAAGTCGTGATAATCGTACTCAATTCCCTTTAGCCGTCTTAGATATCACTCATAATATGGTAAAGCAATATGCATCCCCAGAGTTTATCGTTGGTTATCGTTTTTCTCCAGAAGAATTAGAAATTCCAGGCATTCGTTTTGATGACACAATGTATTTGCTTGAAAAATTGGCCCTAAAAGGGCTTGATTATGTCCATTTCTCAATGGGAACAACGCTTAGACCATCGATTGTTGATACTCAAGATCCAACTCCATTAATTAAAAAATTTGTTGCGACGCGTTCACCAATTTTATCAAAAATTCCTGTTGTAGGTGTTGGTAATGTTGTTAACCAAAGTGATTTGGATAGTGCCATCGACAATGGCTATGACTTAGTTGCGGTTGGTCGAGCTTGCATTGCTTATCCTGATTGGATTAGCCGCATAAAGAAAGGTGAAAAACTAGAGCTATTTATCAATAGTGATAAACGTGAAGATCTGAATATCCCTGAACCTCTATGGCATTTTTCTCTCGTTGAAAGTTTAATTCGTGATGTGAATCTTAATATTAAAAAATTCAAACCGGGAAATTATCAAGAAAAAGTTAATGACGAATCTTACGAATTCCTTATTAATGTGGAATTAGCTAAAGACTTTATAAAAGACATGGAATTGGTAAATGCTAAAGAGTTTGATAGTAACGTTCTAGATAATTTTTCGATCATTAAAAATAGAATTATTGATTCAAATAGCCCTCATGTTGATACCATTTCTGGCGCAACAACTCAATGCGAAGCCTTCAAAAAAGCTGTGACCAAAGCAATAGCCAAATCTAACAAAGAAGCGATTCTTGCGGAAGGTGGTGATCCTAATGACCAATCTTTTGATGTTGTGGTTGTTGGTAGTGGTGGTGCAGGGCTTACTGCTGCGATCCAAGCTCATGATTTTGGTGCAAATGTGGTTATTGTTGAACAAATGTCTGTAATTGGCGGTAATACCAATAAAGCTTCAGCTGGTATGAATGCGGCAGAAACCAAATTCCAAAAACTCAAAGGTATTACAGATAGTAAAGAACTCTTTTATAACGAAACGATGACAGGCGGAAAAAATAAAAATAACCCTGATTTATTACATTATTTTGTTGAAAATGCACCAAATGCCATTGATTGGTTAGATGAAAATGGTATTGAATTAAGTGGTATTACAACAACTGGTGGAATGAGTATTGATCGAACTCACCGTCCTGAAAGTGGTGCTGCAGTAGGTGGTTTCTTAATTAGTGGTCTAGTTAAAAACATCAATAAGCGTGGTATTGATGTTATGCTTGATACTGTAGTTACTGAAATTATGACAGAAAATAATAAAGTGGTTGGTGTTAAAGTTTCAGAAGAAGATGGCTCAAATCACGTAATAAAAACAAAAGTAGTTATTATTGCAACTGGTGGGTTTAGTGCCAATACCACAATGGTTGAAAAATATCGACCCGATCTTAAAGGTTTTGTCACCACTAATCACAAAGGTGCTACTGGTTCAGGCATTATGTTATTGGAAAAACTTGGTGCAGGAACCGTTGATATGGGAGAGATTCAAATCCACCCAACGGTTGAACAAACAACATCTTATTTAATATCTGAATCGATTCGAGGTGGAGGCGCAATACTTGTATCACAAAATGGTCAACGATTCGTTAATGAACTTGATACAAGGGATAAAGTTTCAGCTGAGATTATAAAATTACCTGAGCACTATGCTTATATCTTATTTGATCAACAAGTCCGTAATGAAAACAAAGCAGTGGAAGAATATGTTTCAAATGAACTTGTATCACAAGCAAATACCATTGAAGAATTAGCACAAAAATTATCAATTGATACTAATAAATTAACTAAAACAGTAAAGCGTTATAATCAGTTTGCTATTACCAAACAAGACGAGGATTTTGGCCGAACAACAGGTATACGTCATCCAATAGAAAAAGGTCCTTTCTATGCAATAAAGATCGCACCGGGCGTTCACCATACCATGGGGGGAGTGACAATCAACACCCAAACACAAGTCCTAGATGCTAATAAAAATATCATCCAAGGGGTCTTTGCCGCAGGCGAAGTTGTTGGCGGTGTACATGGTGCTAACCGTATTGGTGGCAATGCTGTTGCTGATATCATTATTTTTGGTAGACAAGCAGGTAAAAAGGCTGCTGATTATATTAAAAATTAAATTATTACAACTAGCTGAGCTTGTTTAATATGGTATGTTCGAGATATGAATATTCTCAAACTTTAATGGGAACAACGGTGTCATTAACGCTTTTAGAGCCAAATGAAGCCGTTGCACACACTGTTTTTCAAATTATAAAAATGCTTGAGGATAAATTGACTGTTAACCGGCTATTTTCAGAAGTTATGTCAATTAATTTAGCTGCGGGTAAACACCCAGTGACAGTGAGTCGACCTATTTTTTCCCTAATTGAACAAGCTCAAAAAGTCAGTCTGTATTTCAATAGTTGCTTTAATTTTGCTATTGGCCCATTAGTTAAGCTTTGGAAGATTGGTTTCCAAGGTTATCAAGTACCATCTGCTGAATTAATAAAACAACAACTATTGTTAATTGATCCTAAAAATGTCGAACTTGATACAAACACACATTCCGTTTTTTTAAAAAAAACTGGAATGAAAATTGATTTAGGTGCAATTGCTAAAGGGTATATTGCTGATATCGTCAAATTGGTTTTACTCGAAAATCAAGTGTATCAAGGTATTATTAACTTAGGTGGAAATGTATTAACTTTAGGTGAGTGTTTAACAGAACAAAGTGGCTATTGGAATATAGGATTAAGAAAACCGTTTTCAACTAGTGATGAGCTGTCTGGGGTTATTAAAGTTAAAAATAAATCAGTTGTGACATCGGGAATTTATGAACGCTTTTTTATGCAAAATAATAAACTTTATCATCACATATTTAATCCCAAAACAGGCTATCCGTTGGACAACGAACTTGAAAGTGTGACAATAATTTCAGATTCTTCATTGGAAGGCGATATTTATTCGACTGTTTTTTATGGATGGGGGATTGAGAAAAGTACGGCGTATTTGCGAAAGAATCAAAATTTATCAGCCATATTTTTGCTAAAAAATAAAACTATAGCATTAATAAATCCTGATAACTTTAGTTTTCAAAAAACAGATACTCAATACACTATAAAAATAGATTAATTATTCAATTTGCAATAAACACAATTTTAGTTAATGATATAATTTTATTGGTTTTTTTATGAGTTCTGTTTTTGTGTAAATGACTTAATATATAATTATGTTCACTAAAAACATTCAGGTGGATTATTGATTTTATTGAATTTTTTTGATTATGCAAACATGAGCAATTATAAATAATAGCCAAACAAAGAATAGTATTATTGTAACTGAATTAAATCTTATAAATTAAATAATATTTAAGTTAAAAAGGAAAATATTATGAGCGTAGTAAAGAAACCACCAGTAAAATGGCTGCCACTTATCATTATTGTGGTAATTTCAGCGATATTTTGGTTGTTTGTACCTCCACTTGAAGGTATTAGTCAAGAAGGTTGGCAAACCAGCATCATTTTTGTTGCAACAATTGCCAGTATTGTTGCCGAAATAATGCCAATTGGTGCAGTTGGTTTATTAGCGATTACTGTTTTTGCTGTATTGAGGCCATCTGGTGCAACAACAGCGACTGAGTCAATAAAAATATCATTAAGCGAATTAAATAGTAGTCTTATTTGGTTAATTGTTATTGCCTTTATGATCGCTCGTGGGTTTATCAAAACAGGTTTAAGTAAACGTATAGCCTATTATCTTGTTAAAATTTTGGGTAAAAATACCTTAGGACTTGCTTATGGTTTATCCGTTACTGATATTGCATTGGCACCAGCTATTCCAAGTACAACAGCACGTGCTGGCGGTGTTATTTATCCAATAGCGGAAGCACTAGCAATCAATTTTAAATCCAATCCTAAAGATGAATCAAGAAATCGCATAGGTACTTTTTTAATGCTAACTATTAGCCATGTAAATGATATCACCTCGGCAATGTTTCTAACGGCATTTACAGGAAATTTATTAGCCGCTAAATTAGTTACAACATCACTAGGTATTACATTAGGGTGGGGGCAATGGTTTGTTGCAGCAATTGGGCCATGTTTAGTTTCATTCGTTGTGATACCTTTGGTGGTTTACTTTCTGACTAATCCAGAATTAAAAAGAACACCGGAAGCGCCAGAATTAGCTGCTGAAGAATTAAAGAAAATGGGGGTAATTACTGTTAAAGAAATTATTATGGGCGTTACTGTTGTACTTTTGTTAGCGCTTTGGATTTTTGGTAAAAATTTCGGTATTGATTCAACAACTACTGCGTTTATTGGCTTAACTATTTTGATCTTAACTGGTGTATTAAGCTGGGATGATATAAAAGGAGAAAAAGCTGCCTGGGACACATTAATTTGGTTTGCGGCATTACTTATGATGGCGGGGCAAGTTAATAAACTTGGTGTAACAAAATGGTTAGGGGACACAATAGGTGGAGCTGTACAAGGTCATTTAGGTGAAAGTAGTTGGGTATTAGTATTAGTTATTTTGTGTGTTGCCTATGTTTATTTACATTATTTCTTTGCAAGTGGAAATGCTCATATTGCTGCATTATTTCCCGTTTTCCTATCGATCGCTATTGCCTTAGGTGTACCAACTCTAACTGCAATTTTTGCGTTGGTTATTTGTACTAACTACTTTGGATCAATTACACAGTTTGCCAATGCTCGAAATCCACTATTATTTGCCGAAGGTTTTGTACCAGTAAAAACTTGGTGGAAAGTTGGGTTTATTTGTAGTGTTGTAAATCTAATTATCGTATTTACTGTTGGAATTTTATGGTGGAAGATAATAGGTCTGGATTAATTGTTATGTAACTATCCTCTAAAATAATACATATTCCACCTTGAATCATTAAAAAAGTTATTGGTACTGTGAATGTTAATCAATGAATTTTATAAGTGATGGTAGTAGAAATTAACGTCATTTCAGAACATTCAATGTAATAAAATGGCTTTAATTGTGAAGTGTTAGGTATTGATATTGCGGTCAGCTTACCAATAATTATCCGCTATTTGGATAAGCTGACTAAATATCATGGTCATCTAGTAAAAATATGAGTAGAGAAAAAAGAGACTATTTATTTAGTGAGATAATATTTCCCTTGATATGGCAAGAACAGTTGTGAAATTTGATGCATCAGTACGAATATCAACTCCATTTAATTCATCATTTTTAAATTGAAAATTTGAGGATAACATGCAAATAATTAAAAAATTATGTGATGACCTTAATTTGCCATATGGCGATCGATTTACTCAGGATTGGGCTTATGAGTTACCAGATCAATATAGAACAAAATATTGGTTAAATAAATATATTTTTGCATATTTATATAATGGATATTCTTCAATAGAAAAAAAAGAATTAATGATTTTATCTCTTGATGTTTGTAACGATTTAATTTCTTCGGGATTAAACCCTAATGATAAAGTTATTCAAAAGGTTTTAAATATTCTTTTTAACAATTATAAGAATTATGAGGATTTAATTAATTACTGGGCATTAGATAGTGCACCATTAACAGATTGTTTTACATTAACACCTATAATAAGAAAATTAAAATATCAAAATTATTTATAGAATTACTAAATTTTTTGTGCAGTATAAAATTTATTGGCACTACAAAGCGCCTTATTTTTAGGTATAATAATGGCTATTATATAGAATAGTGGAGTTGGTTTGATATGCATTTTTATTAATAATTAATAATTTATT
>NZ_LZHK01000043.1:0-1134 GCF_001690415.1 Gilliamella sp. Imp1-1 | reverse complement strand
CCGCCATGTCAATGCCTTGACGGGTGTCACTGCCCATCGCTGACATGCCTTCGTTCATCGCCTTTTTGTAGGCGTCTTCGTAGATTTTTTGTTGCTCTTCTTCTGTTAGTCCCTTGTTTTTACTTTTCTCTTTTTCCTTTTCAACCGCTTCTTTTGCCTTGGATTCGGCTCTTATCCGGTCTATATGATTAAGCATCGTTAACGTTTCACCACCAATTTCACTCACTAACTGCGTTTGGTCGATGATGTCTTGCTCTTTTTGTTTGTTAAAAATGTGTTTGAGCTCGTTATTCGCCTGCTCAGTATCTCGGCTTAGTTCGTTGATATCTTGTTTTTGAGCATCCTTATTGCGGATAATTATCGTCCCTTCCGATACCGCTGAATGCGTCGTCGAATGCTCGCTTTCGTTTTTGTTGCGACTGGTTGGCATTGATGGCATGCCGCTAGAGCTTACCCCTGCACTGCTGCTACTGACTTGGTAGTCCGCTTTGTTTTCGATATCACTAAAGCTGATTGTGCCGGTGTCAAGGCGGTTTTGGCTCTTGTCTTTCGCTTCTGAGGTTATCACCGCACCTTTTAAGTCAGTGTTATTGCCGACCTTAATGTCAAAGCCGCCACTGCCGGCAAAGATGCCCGATTGGTCGGTCACACTTTGCCAGTTGCTGTCCATTTTCGTTTTGCTCGCCGAGGCATTAATACTACTTGAGCCTCCATAAGAAAAACTTCCCCCTACCGAGGTTGACGTGCTTTTGGAGTGGAACTCATCGCTGTCTTGTTTCGATTCAATATTAAGGTCATGACCTATATCAGCCACCACCCTATCGCCTTTCACTTGCCCTGCAACAATGTTGGCGTCATTACCGGTGATAATCGTGAGCTTATTGCCTGCCTCTACCACACTTTCTGTCCAATCGGTACCGTTACCTTTTTCTCTGGATTTGCTTTGGCTGGCACTGGCCGAGATGGTAAAGCCATTTTTTTCTCCACCAAAGTTATAGCCCACGCCTACCGAGCCACTGCTGCTTTTTTCTTTGCTGTCGGTTTTTATCGTGTTTTCTTGACCAATGATGTTAACATCATGGTTCGCTTTGAGCATTGCATCATGACCGGCAGATACCTGACTGCCAATGATAT
>NZ_LZHK01000042.1:0-4932 GCF_001690415.1 Gilliamella sp. Imp1-1 | reverse complement strand
AATAACACTAATTTTAGTGTTTTTTAAAGTATTATTTTAATAAAATTAGAATAATAAAAATAGATTTAAATTAAAAAACAGTTTTCTGTTTTTTTTAAACACTGAAAAAAATGAGTATTAAAATAATATGCAAAAAGCTAATTACATAACAAGTGACAAAAAAACGATGCAACTGTATTGAAGGATTAAATTGTTAAGTTTTGTAAAGATGATCGCTAGATTGATCGTAAATTTGATTTTTAAATAGTGATTTTAGATGAGTTTAAGATCTTCCTCCTTATCTCAATTTATATTTGGAAAGGGATTATTAACAACTCACCTGTCATCAGACAGGTATTCATTGATTATGTGCTAGTATACAACCAAACCACTTTAGTTCGTTCACTTCATTAGTTAGGTTTGGTTGTCCTTGCAAAGCAACTATTCTTATCAATTGCTTATATTCATTTTTTTATCTCAACTACACAGTGCTTAATAAATAAAACTAGGATGTTGTACAAACTGAATAAGCCATGCTATCTAGAGAACGATCACGGACATAACCAGTGGCAGAAGCCACAAGAAATTGAGTAATCCCTGTTGTGTCAGTAGTCCAGTAGTGGTCATAGAGAAAGTTAGCATGAGTATAGTCGTTCATATTTCCCCACTCTGTAAAAAAACCTGCACCAATTCGACGCTGATAATGATTAACAGATGACGAAGGTGTAGCGCCGACTGCACCTTGACACCAAGAACCACTACCAAGACCTGCACAAACAGCATTGGTTAAATCCCTAACTTTAGGAAGGCGATAACCTATATGACTACACCAAGACAATGAATTAGAATAATTATCGGCAACCGTACCACGGTGCACAAACCACTGCTTTAACTCAAATCCATACTTGACCTTGATACCTTTATTATCTATATCTGTACCAACCAATTCAAATCGCGTTGGCAGAGATGGCTGAGCTGCAGGACCTGGAGTACTTGAATTCAATCCGTGATTCAGGGATATAAGGACCTGATAAGATGACACGAACGTTTTTGGCTGCATAATCTGCTGGTCGCACTGAAATCCCAATACTACCCACTCTGCTTGGGACTGTCATCCATGATAAATGACCAACACTACCACCAACTTCTAAATCAAAGTATAAATTATTAGCCCCTGTAGTAGGAAAATTTAAATTATAAGATGATGGGACAATAGATTGAGGAATAAACCCCTTATCAGGATTCCATATTGAAATTGGACCATCATAACTTCCTACACTATATGTTAAATTTGGCCTAACAAAACAAACCTTCGGAGGAAGCTTAGGATTAATGTAATAATCCACACTACTCGCACTAAAATTACTATTTTGTGGAATACCATATTCCGTTTTTAATTCACCATCCGTAGCACTTAATGTCACTTTATATGGTGCTTTACAAATATCAAGTGATTCATTACGCGCTACTGTTTTGTTATATTTGTCTGTAATCGTTAAATTTAAATTACCTGTCGCAGTAATTCCTCCACTCCCCTGACCATCTCCATCATCATCACCCCAATAATTCGGAAACAAATTCACTATCGAATTTAATGGAATTGAACTACTATCAGTTGCTACCAACATTTCAACATTGGTAAATTTATCATTAGGATTAAGTAATACAATTGGATTTGATTCACTTGAAGGATTTGTGCTAGGCGTGAATGTTTGTTTATTACCTGCTGCATCCGATATCGTTATCCAAAGAAAACCATTCGTATCCGCCACGCGATTACCATCAAAAACAAAATACGGCGCATTACCATGAATCATTCCCGATGTTGTTGCACTTAATGCTTGGCTACTAAAAGAAAATGGTAGCAACAAGATAAGCAATAGCCCTAAAAAGATCGCTGAAATAATTTCGGGAAAAATCGTAAAATTTCGCGGAAAAATAAGTTATTGTGAAACGCTGAACGTCAATTGCTAAAATCAGGCGAATTCAGATCAGAGGTTTACCTGTTGAAAATTATAATACATACTTACAACTTCGTCAACTAAATTTTTGTTTTATTTGGTTTTTATCCTTGTTTGTTTAAACTTTGATCGCTCATGCTTTAAACAATTTCTTAATTATAATGACTAAAAAAAACGATGCAACTGCATTGAGGGATTTAATTGAGGAGTTTGTAAAAAGCCAACACTTCAACTCAACAACTGAGTTATAATGCGCTTTTTCGGCTTATTTCTATTGGTATAATCATAAACGATTACATTCTTCGTTAAGCTATTTTCCTCCCATTGAATTTAAAAAACACTTACTCTTTAATTTTTTATTTGAAAATATGTTGCCATTCCAAATGGCCTAGTAAAATACTACATCTTATATTTCGTCTTAACAAAACTTTACAAAAAATAAATATAATTAGATTATAAAAAATGCTAAAATACCAAAATAGTATAAATATTCAGCTATTATTGATAATAACTAATTTAAAAATAAATACAACAATATCTTGAAATATTAAATAGAGGAATTATAATGACAGCAGACAGCAGACAGCAGACAGCAGACAGCAGACAGCAGACAGCAGACAGCAGACAGCAGACAGCAGACAGCAGGTTATAAATCAACCAAGTTTATAACTAATTCAAAATTGTCGTTTTTTCTTTTTTTCTTTCCTCTTACAGCTAACGCCATATCAGTAGCAACGGCAAAAACAATAAAAGGAAATGCCCCTGTTTTTATAGCGAACTCTATTGAAAATAATTTTGGCTTTACCGTCAGAGGTACTTTTTACAGCAAACAATTAAACAATATTCCTATATCATTTGACAAAAACCTAACACTTAATGATTTTATTATTCAACCTTTGACCGTCGCTAATCTTAACTTATCATCTAGCAATAATTATTATGATGAAGATGGAGACAATGGTAGAGTTTCTGATAACGGAACTTTTACTATCGGTACAGTTAACTTTAAATGGTTTGATAATGCAGGGCAAGAAATAGCAAAATCTCAATACGGAAAGCCTATTGGCTGTGGTAGTGGTTTCCCAATGCCACTTAAGTTAGCAATTACCCTTTCAGATATACAAGTCCATTCTGAATATGGCGATCCTAAAGATAGTGAACTATATAATTTGACTAAAATTTATCAAATTAATACAGATTCAGAAATTTGTTTTGCTAAACCTAACCAAATGATAGTCGACAATAAGAAAACTTGGGGAAGCCCCTATCATTTTACCAAAAATGGCAAAACAGATTGTTCGCTTGTAGGTTATAATGATCTTGACAGCTCAATTATTGATAACAACCGAGGAGATAAAGGGTGGAATAAACCAGGGACCGAATATAGAGATTCTCTTTGTGGTGGAGGATATGATCATAACGTTTTTGATCCAATCAATGGGTTCTATGCCTCTGCCAATCCAAAATTTCCAACAACAGGATTTGCAGGTGCTAAATTTCAATTAATTATGACGGGCGCTCAAACTGATTGGAATTATTCGGTTAATGCAACACCTCAAAACAGTGTAACGGTAGATCAAAATGGCATGGTTGTACTTAACAATAAACCTAATGGTACGGTAACTATCTCTGCAACGTTTAAACCTGATCCTACTATAGTACATACTTACTCATTTAACCCTACAAAAACCTGGGTTTTTCCACAACCAGGACATGCTGTCAGTTATGAACAAGCTGTACGAATATGTCACGGGGAAAGCAATCTACCAACTAGAGCTGAAATGACAAATTCACCTAATGCTTCTCCTTCATGGAGGATATGGCCACTAACTTGGGATTTATTTACACGAGCGATCAATCAAGGGCTATTGAGCGAATGGGGTTCAACTCATAGTGGAACTTATCCTAATTCTAATTGGCGGTTTGATGACCATCTGTGGTTTTATTCTTCTGACGAATTCCCTTTAACAAATCAATATCCCGGTCATTCTAATCGATACGCTATTGATTCTTGGATAGGACAAATTGCTGTATTTGGAGCACAACAACCGATACAAGTAGTATGTAAGGGTTAATAGAGTAGTTTTGATATACAAAAAACATTAAGTTGATAAATAATAATTATGCTTATTTGTAGGATTTCACTAAGTTGCTTTCACTTTTTGATTAAATAAGCAATTTGGTGAAGTTCTACGACTTAGTTAATCTAGATACAGTAAAATCAAGTGCTGCACAAATAATAAAATAAACAACTATAACAAATAGAAATATTTCAGTTGGATAAACTATACTTCGATTATTAATTTGGGTCGCAACAAAGGTAAACTCTGCAACACCAACAATATAGGCTAAAGAGGTATCTTTAATTAATAATATCCATTGATTAACAAATAAAGGTAACATCATTTTTAACGCTTGTAGCAGATAATAAAAATAATGATCCTCGCCAAAATACTAGACAGAACTCACCGCTATAAATTATTATCTAAGTAATACTGCTTTTCATATTGTTCAGGCAATACCCAACCATGAGTTGAATGTCGATGAACTTGATTATAATAGATTTCAATATATTCAAATAGTACTTTTATTTTGTATCGAAAAATAATTTAAGTGTAGATAGTAAATAATTCGATTGATTAACTAGGGCGTGTTGATCTTTCATGATTATTTTTTAGACGGCATGATGTGAGTTATAATAATTCAGCCAAAAACAACCATAACTCGATTCATCATGCCAAGAACAATGCTAACAGATAAACGGTGGGAAAAGCTACTACAAATAATGAAAAATACCGGCCGAGTTTATAATAAATCCGAGCATCGGATGACGTTTGAAGGGATCCTTTTCCGAATGAGAACCGGTATTCCTTGGCGAGATTTGCCAGAAGAGTTTGGTGAATGGAGCACTGTCTATAGGCGATTTAATTTGTGGTCTAAAAAAGGAATATTAGTTGATATTTTCAAACATTTATCACAACTAGCGGATTTT
>NZ_LZHK01000041.1:0-4277 GCF_001690415.1 Gilliamella sp. Imp1-1 | reverse complement strand
GGTGATTGTTTCGGTATTGAATGCTATCACAGACCGGCATTTAAGCTGGGGCTTTCCTAAATGCTTTAATCGTATCAAAAAGCTCGGCTATAAATGGAATCATAAACGGGTGTATCGGGTGTATTGCCAATTAAAGCTTAATCTCAGGATAAAGCGTAAACAGCGCATTCCTCCACGAAGCCCAGAAAGGCTATTAGCACCCAATAAACAAGATTAATGTTGGTCAATGGATTTTATGAGTGACAGTAGTCGTAATCAACGTCGCTTTAGAACATTCAATGTCATCGATGACTTTAATCGTGAGGCGTTAGGGATTGATATTGCAGTAAGCTTACCAGCAGGAAGGATTACCCGTTACTTAGATAAACTGGCTGAATATCATGGGTATCCATTAAAAATACGGGTCGATAATGGGCCAGAATTTACAGGAAAAACCTTTATAAACTGGGCTAAATCACATGATATAACCTTGATTATATCCAGCCTAGTAGCCCTTATCAAAATGGCTATATTGAACGATTTAATCGTACCTATCGTACTGAAGTACTCGATTTATATCTTTTTAACAACTTAGCACAAGCAAGGAGAATAACCGAAGAATGGTTAACGATTTATAATACCGAAAGACCACATGAGGCATTAAATAACATGACACCGATTGAGTATAAAACACTAAAACAAGCAGCATGATTTTCTACGTGAGTTGTGTACTAAGTTTGGGGTATTTACAGCTTCTCTACGAGCCTTATTCTCCTTTTTGTGTGCTATTGGCTCTTTGTCATATTCGGTTATAAATACATCTGCATATAACGCAGATACCCTTTTCCTAACTCGCTGCGGTAGCTTAGATAGCATTTCAGCGATCCACTTTTCATCATCCTTGCAATAAGTTTCGGGTAAGCAATAATTAATATTTGTTTCATTATTCATTGCTTATTTTTATCTCCGTAATATAACCATTCAACAGAACAATGCAGAGCTTTAGCTATTTCTACAATGTTTCTTGGTTTTTTTATATTTCCTGATTCCAAATCACTAATTGACTGTTGTTTCATACCAGCTAAATTAGCTAAAAAAATATTGACTTAGATTTAGTTCAATTCTCTTTTGTTTAATTCGTTTTCCAATACTCATACATAATCCTGCTTATTTAACAGTTGTTACTGTATTAAATAACAGTTTATACTATTTGTCAATTGCAGATTTATCTGTATTATTTTTTTCATAACAATGAGGACTTTTAAAAATGAATAATCTTGGTCAACGAATTAAAGCCAGACGAGAAGAATTGAGCTTAACGCAGGAACAAGTAGCCTCGCAAGTTGGGATAAAACAGCAATCTTACCAAGCAATTGAAAGCGGAGAAGTGAAAAAACCTCGCTATTTATATGAAATATCTGTTGCTCTGAAATGCGATATGGCATGGCTATTAAGCGGAAAAGAGAAAGAAGTGAAAAATGTAGAACCTATAACGCTAAAGGCTCGCCAAGTACCTTTAATTAGTTATGTACAAGCAGGTGTATGGACTGAATCATGCGAATTAAGAGATTCAACAGGATTTGAATATATTATGACTTCATTGGAGTTATCAGATCAATCATTTGCATTACGAATAAAAGGCGACTCAATGGAGCCAGAATTTAAAGAAGGTGATGTTGTTATCATAGATCCAGCTGTTAAACCAATTCCTGGTGAATTTGTCGTTGCAATGAATGGCGAATCAGAAGCAACTTTCAAGAAATATAGAGAGCTAGGACATGATGAACATGAAAGAATGCAATTTGAGCTAATTCCGTTAAATCCTGATTACACAACAATGAGTACATTAACTCAGCAAATAAGAATTATCGGGACAATGGTTGAGCATAGAATATTTAGAAGAAAAAGATGAAATTTTAATAAAACACCTGAATATTACTAACTAGACTAAATAGGTAACAAATAGCACTTTTAGGTATTTATAAATTACATGCTTACGGCTAAACTGTATATACATACAGTTATTTTAAAGAGGTTTTTATGCCTAGCAAGTTACTTAGAATATTATTGACTGCAAGCTCTATTGCCCCAGTGTGCTTCACTGTAGCATTTATCGGTTTTATTAACCATAATAATACATTACTATGGTTATCTCTATTAATTGGTTTAATATTATGTTTTTTATGTATTTTTGTTGTTTTTGTATATCAAAGATGTGGGGAGACACTTACAAAAAATATTAGTTCATTGACTCCAGCTAATAAAGAAATAACAAATTATTTTTTAGCATACATATTTCCATTATTAGGTTCTGAATCTATTTTTTCTAATACATATATGACTATATTTTTTTATGGCTGCTTATCATTTTATACATTTTTTTCAGAATCATATAATTTTAATCCTCTATTATCTCTATTTGGTTATCGATTTTATGAAGCGCAAGATGATACGGGAATCGGATTTGTTTTATTATCTAAACAAACTATAACATCAATTAACGGTACAGAATTTAAAGTAAGAAAATTAACTGACTATATTTATATTTACTATAATTGAAGGAAACAAGTATGAATTTATTTGCATTGATGAAATCGAATGTTGGAATTCCTATTTTAAGAATAAGTACTGATGCTAAATCACAAAAAGCATTAAAAGTTATATTTAATGATCAAAAGGCTTTATTTGATACCCATTACGATAATGAAATTGAATTTTGCGCTGGATATACGCCAAAATATTCAGAAATATTTGTTATAAATGATTTCGATAATGGCATAGAAGACATGCATGCAGCAATAAAAACTCCAACAAGTATAGATTCTTGGAATCCTAAAAAAGTACCTATTGAAAATATAAAATGTTTATTTACAGGAAACGCTAGAGATAGAACCATATTACTACAAACATTTGATAAAAAACAGGTTTTAGATATTACCAAATCATTTATTTTTAGTAATGACGTTTTCAAAATGTCTACAACAGTGGGATTTAATATAACAGATAAATTGACTGCAATAATTGAAGATAAAAAATTAAAGTTTAAATCGTTACAAAATACCAGAAAAATATTTAATATGGATAAATATTTTAGAGAGGCGACTGATAATGAATTAAAATCATTTGTCGAACATTGTAAATTTAAGGTATCAGAAGAATTTGATATTATAAAAATAGCTGATACTGAAATTAGAACTAAAGTTACCCTTTTAAATAAATTAGATTCTTTATCTGAAGATATTAACAAAATTAAACAAGCAGCAGAAAATGTTAATTTTAAGCTTAAAACTGAAGTCACTTCAGGAGGAGAAGAAAAAATATTAATTCCCATAGTAAAAAAAGAATTAAAAGCTTTATTAAGCTTTTTGAATGAAGATATATTTATATCAGATATCACAAAAACCACTTATAAGTCCAATTCTAAACGTAAGTTTACTACCTAAAAGTTTTAGTATTTTATTGGTGGCTGGCGATGCTGTTTTGTTCCAGCAACAAAACATGCCAGAACAAAAGGTATTGATGTTATCTTAAACCCTTTATGGCAAAGGGTTCCACCATCACTATCTGAGCATATAGGTGGAGGAGCAATCATATAATCTGATAAGCTCTGGAATGGCAACACATTTTCAAACAAAAAAATTAAGGGGTAAGTGTTTTTTTAATTCAACGGGAGGCAAGTAGCCTAACGAAGAATGTAATCGTTTATGATTATACCAATAGGCATAAAGTTGTAATAGTCTTTACTTAATCTGACGTTTGAGTTATTTTATAACACAAAAAGGAGAGTCAGAAATGAATCAAACTGCCAAAATTATTAAACCTAAATTAGGACTTTTAGAATTAGCTAAACAACTCGGTAACGTTCAACAAGCTTGCAAAGTCATGGGATACAGTCGAGATAGCTATTATCGCTTTAAAAAACTGTATGAGCAAGGTGGTGAGCTTGCGCTTCAAGAAATCAGTCGTAAAAAGCCTATCGAAAAAAATCGGGTAGAGCCACATATAGAGCAAGCCGTTGTCAATATGGCTTATGAATATCCAACTTATGGGCAACATCGAGTTGCCAATCAACTCCGCCAAGAAGGCATCATGGTGTCAGGGAGTGGTGTACGCTCTATTTGGCTACGTCATGATTTAGAAAGTTTTAAAAAACGCTTAATAGCCCTAGAAACCAAAGTGGCACAAGAAGGATGTGTGCTCACGGAAAATCAATTACAGGCCCTTGAAAAAGCCAAAGCATCAAAAGAAGCGCATGGTGAAATTGAGACACATCATCCGGGTTATTTATGTGCACAAGA
>NZ_LZHK01000040.1:0-3260 GCF_001690415.1 Gilliamella sp. Imp1-1 | reverse complement strand
TTACAAAAAATCATTTTATTTATATTAGCGCTTTATTTTTTAGATGGGCTGAATCATAAAACAAATGAGGGAAAGTTATATAAATTCTTTTCTTATATGGCAAATATCAGTTTTCCTATCTATTTTATTCATGAAATTATTGTTTTAGAACTTGAACAATTATTGTATATTTCTCCTCTAGGTTATGTAATTAAAACCGACAATGGTTGGTTAGCATCATTGGGAGCTGTAATCTTTTTAGTGTCTACTTTAATCGTAAGTGTCATCATCGCTAAAATAATAACGCTAGTTTTCAAAAATAAAGCAAAATACCTTATTGGGGCAATTCGTTAGATAATATCATCTATTATCTGGCTTGGTGTTTTGAAATATTTTTATTAAATTTAAAACTTAGAATGTAAATTAATATTCTAAATTTATGTTAAAAATATGAGGTCTTTATATTTTCCATATAAATTAACTTAATAAATTGTTTTTTCTATAGCAAATTACGTTTATTTTGTTTATACCAAATATATTAAACATGTAGATTTGAACAAATAAAATGCAAACGAAAAAAAAATTGCAATTAACACTTGCACGAAATTTTTAAGCCCCTATAATGCGCATCCACTGACACGCAGTCAG
The DNA here is from genome assembly GCF_001690415.1 of Gilliamella sp. Imp1-1. NCBI lineage: Bacteria > Pseudomonadati > Pseudomonadota > Gammaproteobacteria > Orbales > Orbaceae > Gilliamella > Gilliamella sp. Imp1-1. The sequence continues at coordinate 2,633 of NZ_LZHK01000040.1, read as the reverse complement.
CGACAAGCAGACGAAGAGTTGGGATTAAGTGAGATCAAAAATTTTAAAAAAGATCTTGACGAATAAAAAAGGTTAGCGTAGTATACGCAACCCTTGAGACAGAGAACTAAATCAACAAAAGATTGATGAGGAACATAAGCTGTCAGCTCTTTAAAAATAAGAAACAGACAATCTGTGTGGGCACTTGCGAGACGAAAGATTAAAGTCTACGGACTAAAAAATTAAGTCTTGATAAGTGACACTGAAGATTCATTTGAATATGTCAGAGACAGTTATTGAGCATCAAACTTTAAATTGAAGAGTTTGATCATGGCTCAGATTGAACGCTGGCGGCAGGCTTAACACATGCAAGTCGAACGGTAACATGAGTGCTTGCACTTGATGACGAGTGGCGGACGGGTGAGTAAGGTATGGGGATCTGCCGAATGGAGGGGGACAACAGTTGGAAACGACTGCTAATACCGCATAAAGTTGAGAGACCAAAGCATGGGACCTACGGGCCATGCGCCATTTGATGAACCCATATGGGATTAGCTAGTTGGTGGGGTAAAGGCTCACCAAGGCGACGATCTCTAGCTGGTCTGAGAGGATGACCAGCCACACTGGAACTGAGACACGGTCCAGACTCCTACGGGAGGCAGCAGTGGGGAATATTGCACAATGGGGGGAACCCTGATGCAGCCATGCCGCGTGTATGAAGAAGGCCTTCGGGTTGTAAAGTACTTTCGGTGATGAGGAAGGTGATGAATCTAATAGGTTTATTAATTGACGTTAATCACAGAAGAAGCACCGGCTAACTCCGTGCCAGCAGCCGCGGTAATACGGAGGGTGCGAGCGTTAATCGGAATGACTGGGCGTAAAGGGCATGTAGGCGGATAATTAAGTTAGGTGTGAAAGCCCTGGGCTCAACCTAGGAATTGCACTTAAAACTGGTTAACTAGAGTATTGTAGAGGAAGGTAGAATTCCACGTGTAGCGGTGAAATGCGTAGAGATGTGGAGGAATACCGGTGGCGAAGGCGGCCTTCTGGACAGATACTGACGCTGAGATGCGAAAGCGTGGGGAGCAAACAGGATTAGATACCCTGGTAGTCCACGCTGTAAACGATGTCGATTTGGAGTTTGTTGCCTAGAGTGATGGGCTCCGAAGCTAACGCGATAAATCGACCGCCTGGGGAGTACGGCCGCAAGGTTAAAACTCAAATGAATTGACGGGGGCCCGCACAAGCGGTGGAGCATGTGGTTTAATTCGATGCAACGCGAAGAACCTTACCTGGTCTTGACATCCACAGAATCTTGTAGAGATACGAGAGTGCCTTCGGGAACTGTGAGACAGGTGCTGCATGGCTGTCGTCAGCTCGTGTTGTGAAATGTTGGGTTAAGTCCCGCAACGAGCGCAACCCTTATCCTTTGTTGCCATCGATTAGGTCGGGAACTCAAAGGAGACTGCCGTTGATAAAGCGGAGGAAGGTGGGGACGACGTCAAGTCATCATGGCCCTTACGACCAGGGCTACACACGTGCTACAATGGCGTATACAAAGGGAGGCGACCTCGCGAGAGTAAGCGGACCTCACAAAGTACGTCTAAGTCCGGATTGGAGTCTGCAACTCGACTCCATGAAGTCGGAATCGCTAGTAATCGTGAATCAGAATGTCACGGTGAATACGTTCCCGGGCCTTGTACACACCGCCCGTCACACCATGGGAGTGGGTTGCACCAGAAGTAGATAGCTTAACCTTCGGGAGGGCGTTTACCACGGTGTGGTTCATGACTGGGGTGAAGTCGTAACAAGGTAACCGTAGGGGAACCTGCGGTTGGATCACCTCCTTACGAAGTGCTCGTAAGTGTTCACACAGATTGTTTGTTTAGAAGAAAGAGTCACTTTATTGGGTCTGTAGCTCAGGTGGTTAGAGCGCACCCCTGATAAGGGTGAGGTCGGTGGTTCAAGTCCACTCAGACCCACCAATTCAATCTTGGTTTTGCTGGTTTTGGCTTTAACGGGTTGAAGAAGTGAAAACAATGGGGCTATAGCTCAGCTGGGAGAGCGCCTGCCTTGCACGCAGGAGGCCAGCGGTTCGATCCCGCTTAGCTCCACCATTAAAGAAGTCTCTTTTAAAATAAATTATGTTTGTATTTACTTGATTTAGTGGTTAAGTGAATAGAAAGATAAAGCTCTTTAACAATTAGGAACAAGCTGAAAGAAACGAGTTCTCGTTTTTACGAAAGGCTTTTAATTATAGGTTTAGTTAAAGTTTATTGAACTTTGATTGAACAATCTATAAATAAAAAGAGAATAAGTAAGAAAGAGAAGAAAGCGTAATTTAAACCAAGACAACTGTGAGTTGTAAGGTTAAGAAATTAAGCGTACACGGTGGATGCCTAGGCAATCAGAGGCGAAGAAGGACGTGTTAATCTGCGAAAAGCGACGGTAAGCTGATAAAAAGCGTAATAGCCGTCGATGTCCGAATGGGGAAACCCAGTGTGGGTAACTACACTATCATCTAATGAATTCATAGTTAGATGAGGCGAACCGGGAGAACTGAAACATCTAAGTACCCCGAGGAAAAGAAATCAACCGAGATTCCCTAAGTAGCGGCGAGCGAAAGGGGAGGAGCCCAAGCGGGTAGCATAAGG
>NZ_LZHK01000039.1:0-5419 GCF_001690415.1 Gilliamella sp. Imp1-1 | reverse complement strand
TCATCGCCAATTCTTTAGCCATGTTTAAAGTTAGATGATAATCAATACTTCTACGGTCTCCGCCTCTTACCGTTTCCCTTTTATTAAGCTGTTTGTTTTTTATACTTTGATTCACCAATTCGGGGGAATCAAAAACCACATAATCATCATTTTCAATAAAGCCATATTGTTCTATACGCCCTTTTATCCATGTAGAAAAATCACGCCCTACACCAAGAAAATGATGTAATTGTTTTGCACTAACTGTTTGCTGTAATTTGCCGTTTAATTGTGTTTCGGTTACTGGTACTAAATTATTAAAATCTGTCATTTTTTATCTCCTAATCTGTCTATTTATCACCCATTTAGCTAAATTTAGGCAAAGGGATGCCGTCGGCTCAAAAATGAGCTTTGCTATAAAATCAATTAATTAAGCTGCTTTGCTTGGGTAAAGTGCTAAAATTTGGCTGATATCTGATTCAGTTAATAAGCTATTTTCATAACTAAGAATCAGATTAACCACCTTTTGAGCATCTTCCTTATTGGCTAGGTAATAGCGATAGTGTGAGCCTATTCCGTCGGTATTAGGTTCATCCATGCGCTTTAATGTGATGCCTAACTTTCTTTCTAGTTCTGAACAATAATTCCTACCGCTAGAAAGCCTACAGGTGCGCAATATCTCATTTTCTGTAATACCATTGTCACCAGTACACGCAATTAATAGGTAAGCTCTCGGCTTTTTGGGTAGACACTGATAGCGAGATTGGCTATTATTGGAAGCGTCAAGATTCCAATCTAAGCCCTCGATTATTTCGCAATATAGAGGGTTTTGTTTTATCACCATTATGCTACCTCGCGACGTTCTACTCTGCGAGATTCAAGCCAAGAGTAAATCTCATCAGCTCGATAGCCAACACGACGCAAGCCAATTCTGATTTTTTGTGGAAAGGTTTTATCTTTCAGTTCTAGCGTATAAAGACTAGTGTCAGATTTGAAGTGAAGTAAGGCTTTTACTTCTTTTTTGGATAGGATTTGGTTGGTCATTAGTTATCTCCTTAATTTATCAGTATTTGATATTATGTTACTGTATAAATATCTAGTTATCCATTGACTTAGGAATTACTTTAAAATATTCATAATTCCGCCAAAATAATACACGTTCCGTCAATAACTTATCCGATGATAATATTAATAAAAACAAATAATTAATTGAATAATCTTAGAATAAATAGTGCACAATCGTTGTAGAGCGTTATCAAGCGTTTATAATCTTTCACATTTTTTTATAAATTTTTATTTTATTTAAGGCACAAATAGATAAATAGAATAATTTGGATATATTAAATAACTTTATTTTCAATAAGATAGTTTATAATAGAAAGGGGTGACCAACGGATTATAAGTCAATTGGTCATTTGAGTTGAAATGCTAATCGAGTGTATAAAAAAGAGCTATTTTTGCTTTTTCATAAAATGAAGATTTGGACAATCCATTTAAACTCAAACTATGAGCTTTTGCTAAGTCATCAATTTCTCTTTTTATTGTAGCTATATTAGGATTATCTACAGTACCATAAGCATTACCTTGTTTTTTGGCTAATAATTTTAATAAAATGCCTGTCATTTTATAAATATTTACCTGTTCTTCATCTTTCTTATATTGCCCTCTTTGGCTTTTAGATAATTCGATCCCTATTTCTAATAATTCATCACCGCCGATCGTGTATAACATTTCTCTCCATTTTTGTGTTCTTGTTAATCTAATCATGGCTTTTAACGCACGATTTTTAACTGGTTCTGGCGTATTATTTTCATCAAGTAATGGGTAAGCAATAACAAACATTATATCTGCATGAACGTTGTTATGATAACGTAAATCTAACGCATATAAGCACCGTTCAATATGATTTTTATATGTTTTAAACTCTGCTATCATTTCTGCTGGTATGTCTTTTATTTTCATATATGGTTCTAAACCACATAATAATAAAGCAAGCTCTTTTGTTTCAATTATAGGTAATTTTACAGCTTGCTCGAATACTCCCATTTTAGCAAAACTAACCATTTACATTCCTCACGCCCTAATAGATATTTGCGCCAGTTCGCTAGGGTTGCGAATATTCGGGGATCAGCCTAGACGCAAATAATATTGTTAGTTAAAATCTTTAATTAATTCAGCATCTCGTAATGATAAAATAACACCTTTAAATAATGCTGAATCAGTTATCCTTAAAGTGTAGGTTCTTGCTCCATCCTCTATTGGTTTTAGTAATTTACTATCAACTAATTTACCAATCTGATAGGTTATTTGTGATGATTTCATGTTAGGAAATATTGTTTTTATATCTCCAGTTTTGGTCGTTTCTTGATCTATAACATGTAATAATATTTTCATTTGGATATCTGATTCAATTAACCCCATTTTGCTTACATAATCTAATGCAGGCTTGAGTATTTCTTTTCTGAGATAGTCTCGATTACTTAATTTGTCCAGTTTATTTAATTCAGTTAAGATTCCTGAAAGAACATAAAAACACCATTTTTCTAGTGCTTCAGAGGTTCCTTTATCAGCTTCTGACAGCATAGAATAGTAAGATTCTCTATCATTACAAAATACGGCTGTAGGATTTAACACTCGTCCGCTTACTTTTACATTAAAACCGTATTTAACAAGTAGAGCATAGGTTATAAGTCTTACAGTTCTTCCGTTACCATTTGAAAAAGGATGAATCCAACCAAAACGATGATGTGCCAAAGCAATTTTCATCAAATCATATTTAGGTTTATCGACTTGATTGATAAAAGTAATAAGCTCGTTCATATAAGTTGGTATATGTATATGATCGGGAGGTAGATGGCTTGAACCACTTATTCTAATAGGCTGCTGCCTGTAAGCACCTGGTGTTTTATCTCCTTCAAACTTTAGATTATGTACTGTTAATTGATGAATTTCTTTAATAAAGTGTTCTGTTATATGTTCACCAACATGGAAATGATCATCAATAAATTTAAGTGCGTTTTCAATATTGTCAATTTCTTTTAATTGTTCAGTTTGAGTGTTTTCAGTTAACTTACTATCTACATAATCATCTAATGTGGTATGATTTCCTTCAATTCTTGCAGAACCTAAACTTTCTAACTTATGAAATATATTTTTAATTTGTTTGAAAATTAGAGGATTAACTTCGGTTTCAAATTTAGAATGTCGTAATAATTCTAATTCAGTTAAAACATCAACTAAATCAGAATCAAAGGATGGATTTAGCAATTCTAAATTAAAATGATTAAATTTTGGTAACAACCCCATTAAATCTCCAATTATCTCAAATGTTATTGTTTAGTTATCTAAAAAATTTTTTTAAATTAAAAATTAAATTAATAAGTTAATAAACTTAAAAAACAAAATTATCTATAATTATTAACTAACATTATCTCAAAAAATAAAGATAAGGTACAGTAATATACAGTTAGGTACATTATAGTACTGTGTTTTTATACATGAAATTGTTTTAGATATGAAATTATTGAGGTTACTAATCAGGAATTTTTATACACATAGTGATAAGATGATCACCATCTTCTTTGGTGGGCAATATTTTAAATCCGTATTTTTTATATAGTGCTATCAATGAGGGATTATTATTACATTCTAATATAGCAAATCTACCGCCAGCCATAGCGCGGATTTGTTTAATTATTGTGAAAGTTTCTTGTAATATTAACCCAAGATTTATAGGATTATTTTCAACTGCGAAATTTTTGCCAATTTGGCCAATCAAATGAACTTTTATTTCTGTAGCGTGCTTATTAAAGCCATCCATACTAGATACTAATGTTTTAGATATTTCAAAATCACTTGATTGTATTGATGTAAATGCTAAAGAAAATAGGCGAGAATATCAAGATTATCTTCGTTGATAATAAGATAGGTTTTTGATACGTTCCTTTTGCTAAATTCTATTGCTGAATTGCATAAAAAATCTTGTAAATCCTTATTTCTAGGGCAAGAAAAACAACAAAGGAGGCTTTTTATTTCCTCCTCGTCATATTCATTAATAAGTTCACCTAGATTAACCGTGAGCATTTTTTCGGGTTAAAACTTTAGAAAATAATTTTACTGCTTTTTTAGATTCGGTTTTCTCGTCTCGCTCGCGAGTTTTTATCGTACTTTGTGCTTTCTCTAGTTCCTGAAATACATTAATGTCACGAGGCTCAGCCAAAACAAACGTTTTGCTAAATGATGATGTAGCCATATTACGCCTCCTAAAAAGTACAATTACATAAGTTGTGTAATATTGTATAGCTCTATTTTGTTATATCAATATGCATTTAACTGTTTAAAACAGAATATAAATCAATATGAGAAAAGCAATAATAACTATTTAATTTTCTTTAAGTTAAACTTTATGAAAGAATTTTATAAGCTATCTTCATAATAAAGATAACTGTCTTTTGAACCTTAATCGGGTATGGTTTACTTAAACAATGGTTTCCATTTTTCTGTGAAAGCAAGCATTAGCAATTATTACCGCTTTTGCTTAGATTAGTATATTAGTATCCATTAATTTAAAGTATTTTCACTGGATACCTGAATGGATACCTATATAAGTACTAGTGATTATGTATTAAATAGATTTTTAAATATTTAAATTCTATAAGAAGTGGCTCAATTTGAGCATCTAAAACTTGAGCAGGCAACAAGTTTATGCTCTTTGCTTGTCAGGCGGTTAAATCCTTTGATGGTGGCGATACTAGTTCTATGCGCATTGGTTTAGATTTGGCTATAATGCTACTACCCATAGATTGATGGTCTAATATCTGCTTTTCAGAATAACCATGATTAGCAAGCATCAATTTGGCAATACTCGCGTTAAACTCGCCTTTTAAGCCTTTATTAATTAACTCCACTTCTTGGCGCGCTTTGATAAGTTCTAACATGTCCTTAAATTCTTCGCTTGAACTCGCATAATTATATAAACTTGACCTTGAACAGTTAGCATATAAAGCCAGTCCAGCCATAGAGGGAATGACTTCGCCATTTTTGATATAGCCCTGTTTATGCAAATACTCTTGCCCTAGTTTTAACATGTCCTTTATCTTTGATTTTCGCCCTGCCATTGGTATGTCCACACTTTTTAGTACCAAAAAGATAAGGTCATCGATTTCTTTTGTATTCAATCGGCGACTGGTAATTTAATGTTGAATGAAGTCGATTATAATTAAACCAATCCACATAGTGATTAAATTCCAATTTAAGTTGCGCCAGTGAATCAAAAATAGTATTTGACACAAATTCTGTTTTCACTGCTTTGAATGTGCTTTCTGCAATTGCGTTATCATAGGGGCAGCCTTTGCGACTTAACGACCGTTTAATTCCAAATGCTGTTAAACATTCATCAATCAAATGATTATCAAACTCTTTTCCTCTATCAGAATGAAAC
>NZ_LZHK01000038.1:0-25905 GCF_001690415.1 Gilliamella sp. Imp1-1 | reverse complement strand
TCATTATATAGCTTTGATTTGTATCATTTTCTAAAGCAGTCTTCAAAAGAGAATCAGAGATATAACCATATTTTAAATTAAAAAAGAGCTCAATAGCTAAAATGAAATTGAAGATTCCAAATATAGGTAATCTTATCCATTTTGTTCTAGGAAAAATTACTATAAAAAGTAAATAAATTAATAATGTATAACTAATATTAGTTAAATTATTTATATTTATTATATTGTATGCAATAAATATAATTGTAAAATATAAAGTAATAAGAACTCTTTGTTTAGTTAAAACAAAAAGATTTAGATTTTTGTTTTTAAACATTAAATACCGCCTTTAATCATTATCCATAATCTAATTGCAAAAGAATTTTTTTACTAAATAAGTAGAGTAAAATTTAAATCCTTTAATAATTGATCCTTTTTTAAAACATTGTGTAGCATAAACTCTAAAATCAACGGTTCTCATTTTATTTTTATATGATTTTAAAGAATTATTCGCCCATGGAGTAAAATGTTTGTAAAAGTTATATAGATCTTGCGCGAGCCCTTTATGTTCTTGATACCACATCTTTCTTGGTCCAGTAAAATGAACAAAGCAGGGTAAATTTTCTTTATTATAAAAAAATTCTTCTTTTTGTTGCTCTGTCATCCAAGTAAATAAATAGTTCCATTTAGAATCAATTATTTTTATATGATTCTGTAATGTAATATTTAGAGCATCTTGATCTGCATATTTTAACGAGTTATTTTTAAATAAAATTTCGTTAGTTTTTTCTTCAATATTAAGCTTTATCCAATTTGGTATATTAATATAAAGTACTCCAGCATTAAAATAGTCATTAGAAGTTAATTTTAATCTTGATGAGTTTGCATTGGTTTCTTCTTTTATCGAGTCTAGGCCAACTGCACAAACAAAATTATCAATATAAATATCGCTTATAGCTGATATATTTGAAAAACACAACACGTCTGCATCAAGATATAGTAATTTTTCTACATTATCCGATAATAATCGGGGAACCATTAATCGAATAAACGTTGATTTATTAATATGGTTAGTTGTAAATTTATGCCGATATCTATCAAGATCAGTTTGCTTAATTTCGTAAGTAACAATTGAGTTAGAAGTCTCTTTTAATCTTTCTATATCGTCTTTTTTTGCATTATATAAGAAAACATGAAATTGTAGTTTTTCATTTAAATTATTTAAAATAATTGATTGAATGGATACTGATACATGTTCAAGATAATTAGAATCGGTGCAATATGCTATGTGTATAATATTGTTTTTCATGCTGAGTTTTATTTGAAAAGATTTAGATCATTTATGTCATTACTAAATTCATATGTCAATATAAAATTGATTATCATTTCATGGTTTATTTTAACATATGTTACAATAATCTAATTATTTTAAACCAAAACTAAAAACTTAGCATAATAAGATGAAAGAGAAACTTTTTATTAGTAAAACTACTACGTTATTTAATAATGCTATAGTGGCTTTAGATACCATACATATAGCATTTTGTTTTGATGATAACTATGCAATGCCAGCAGGTATTGCGATGTCATCAGTTATACTGAATAATCCGGATAAAAATCTGGTTTTTCATTTGTTTGCTAATAATGTTTCAAATAAAAAAATATTAAGATTCAATAAATTAAACAAAGAAAATACTTCTATCATTTGTTATGAAATTAGTGATGATTTTTCAGTTAATCCAAATACTTTATTATTGCATGTTTCAGCTTCTACTTGTCTACGTTTTGTTGTCCCGCAAATTTTAAATAAAATAACTTCTCGCGTTTTATATTTAGATTGCGATATTCTGTGTACGGATAATCTTAATGAACTGATTCATACTGATTTAACAAATAAATTTTCAGCCATAGTGCCAGATATTGAGAAAATGCAAGAAAAACAGTGTGCTAGCTGTAATATTCCTTATGGTGAATACTTTAATGCTGGAATGATATATATTAATACAGATATGTGGGTACAAAATAACCTTACTGAAAAAGCTTTTGCGATGATTAACAGTGGTAAAGTTTATAAATTTGCAGATCAAGATGTCCTAAATATTTTAATGCAAGGTAAAACAGTATTTTTACCTAAATGCTTTAATTATCTTACTGCGCTAACTGCGGGTGGAAAAGAAGATAATCTTATTGGCAATGATGCTGTGATTATTCATTATGTCACCGGTAATAAACCTTGGTATAAACTATATTTGACGCCTCTTTATCAACATTATATAGAGTCTTCTTGTTGGGCAAACGATAAATTATTGCTAGCTAATGAAAATGCCCCGTCAACCACCAGAAGATATGCTAAATTACTTGCTAGTCAGCATAAATATTTTTCTGCATTGAAGTATTATCTACTTTATTTGAAACATAAAGCGTTCAAAAGACGTTAAGGAATAATGTCGTGATTAATGTTGAAAAATTTATTAACCAAAAAAATGAATTATTATCATGTGTTTTTTCGAATAATGAACATGTATTACATATTCTTTTGTGTTTTGATGATAACTACGCTCTATCAGCAGGTGTAGATATTGTTTCAGTTATTGAAAATAATAAAAATAATCAGATTCATTTTCATATTTTTACTCATAATGTTTCGGAAGAAAATAGAAAAAAATTAGCAACAATCAACTCTGATAATGCTTCTATAACTGAATATGTTATTAATGATGAATTTAAAATTGATCAAAAAAATACTGAACAATTCCCTATATCAGCTTGTGTTCGGTTAATAGCTCCAATAATCTTAAAAGATATAACTAAAAGGTTGCTTTATATTGATAGTGATACACTTTGTCTTAAAAAATTAAATTTTATTAATGAAGTTGATTTAGATTCTGCAATTGTTGCTGCTATTGCTGATGAACCCTATATGCAACAGTCTCAGTGTGCTAAATATAACATAACATATGGAACATATTTTAATTCTGGCGTGATGTTAATTAACATACCTCTTTGGTGTCAGGAATGCATTACTTCTAAGACATTAAAGTTATTAAATAATGGTGATAAATATCATTATCCTGATCAAGATGTATTAAATATTTCTGTAGGTGAAAGAAGAATTATATTAGAAAAAAAATATAATAAATTATTGGCGCTATCAATAAATGGTAATGAGGATTCTAATGTTCCAGACGATACTGTTTTAATTCATTACATAACTAAAAATAAACCTTGGCATCAGCCTTATCGTTCAAGATTATTTGATTATTATTTGGAAAAGTCTCCATGGAGAAATAATACTTTACCTTTATATAGCCGAAAGAAAACATCTTCAATACGAGCCTATTCTCGATTAATGTTTAAACAGAAAAAATATTTATCGGGAATTAAGCATTATTTAATTTACTTGAAAACCAAATTGACAAAATAAATTTATTATTGATTCTCTGGCTTTTTAAGCATTGAACATTATCTATTTTTAATGGGTGATGTTCAAAATAAAAAAACAACCGTGTTCATCTTAAAATATAGCTATATATCTTTTTTTCTTGGTTACTGGTATAGTACGGCAATTATTTGTATTGTTAACTATTCAATTCAGCAATAATAAATTTATCTCATTTTTGAAATGTTTCATAATATTTTTCATAACGTTTATTTTTCTTAGAATATATTTTCTTAATTTTATTGGTGTGTTGAACTTAGCTTTTTATTAGGTATATTTTAAGTGATTGATGATTTTTCTGAGAATGGTTTATTGGCTAAAGCTATTGATGGATTTGTGGCAAGAGAGCCACAACGAAACATGGCAAATAAAGTCTCAGAGTCAATAAATAAGCAACAGTCTCTTGTTGTTGAGGCTGGGACTGGAACAGGTAAAACATTCGCTTATTTAGTACCCGCTCTACGTAGTGAAAAGAAAGTAATACTTTCCACGGGGTCCAAGAATCTACAAGATCAACTTTTTAGTAAAGATCTGCCTATTATCAAAAAAGCATTAAATTACACTGGCAAAATATCTCTTCTTAAAGGTAGATCGAATTATCTTTGTTTAGAACGATTGTATAATCAATATGCAGCTGCCGGAGATCTTGATAAAGATTTACGTGTTGATTTAGTTCGTGTCAAAAATTGGTCAATTAAAACCAAAGATGGAGATATTAGCAAATGTATAGCAGTTACGGAAGAAAACCCAATTTGGCCCGTATTAACCAGTACAAACGAAAGCTGTCTTGGAAGTGACTGCGAACATTATAATGATTGTTATGTTGTTAAGGCTCGTAAGCGTGCTTTAAATGCGGATATTGTGGTTGTTAATCACCATCTATTTTTAGCCGATGTTGTGGTAAAAGATACAGGTTTTGGTGAGCTTATCCCTAAGGCTGATGTAATGATTTTTGATGAAGCCCATCAGTTACCAGATCTGGCTTGTCACTATTTTGGACAACAGTTAACTAGTCGTCAGCTACTAGAACTTGCAAAAGAGATAACGCTTAGCTATCGCACTGAAGTAAAAGATATGTCTCAGCTACAGCAGTGTGCAGATAAATTGCAAAAAAGTGTTCAAGATTTGCGTATTGCAATTAATCAGCAACCACCTAAAGGTAATTTGCGAGTGTTATTCAAACAGCAAGCAATAAAAAAAGAGTTATCTTATCTTTTTGATGCATTAGATTTTTGTCGTGAGGTTTTAATGTTGGCAATAGGACGATCTACAGCATTAGATAACTGCTTTGAACGAGTAAATCAATACATCAGCTTATTAAAAAAATTAAGTGAAACATATGTAACTGGGTTTAGTTATTGGTATGAATGTACTTATAATTATTTTGTTTTTGCGATAACGCCATTGTCAGTGGCCGATAAATTCTCTGAACTATTAGCACAACGTAAAGGTAGTTGGATTTTTACCTCGGCAACTTTGTCTGTTGATAATAAATTAGATTATTTTACTAAGCGCCTTGGTCTCACAAATGCCGAGTCCCTTATTTTAGAAAGCCCATTTGATTATTTACATCAAACTGTCATGTGTGTTCCGCGTTATATTCCTTCTCCTAATGAACAAGGTAATGCTGAAAAATTGGTCGATATATTATTGCCAGTTATTGAAGCAAACAATGGGCGTTGTTTCTTCCTATGTACTTCTTATGCCATGATGAATGCTTTAGCAAAACAGTTTAAAGAACTCACCAAATTACCAGTATTAGTACAAGGTGAAACAAGTAAAGTAAAATTACTTGAGCAATTTATACATAGCGGAAACGCCTTATTAATTGCTACCAGTAGTTTTTGGGAAGGTATTGATGTTCGGGGCGATACCTTATCTTGTGTTATTATAGATAAATTACCATTTACATCTCCAGACGATCCTTTAATAAAAGCTCGTATGGAGGATTGCCAAATGCAAGGTGGAGATGCATTTAATGATGTGCAATTACCTGAAGCTGTTATTACTTTAAAACAAGGAGTAGGTCGATTAATTCGCCATCATAATGACCGCGGAGCAATTATTATTTGTGACAATCGCTTGGTTATGAGACCTTACGGTGCAACCTTTATTAATAGTTTACCTCCATCGCCAAGAACACGAGATGTAAATAAAGTTATTAATTTTTTATTATCTAAATCTAACTTATAAACTTAAATATTTTGGAAAAGAAATGAGTACTATCTTAGCTATTGATACCTCAACAGAAGCATGTTCGGTAGCTTTAATTTACCGTAATGAAATCACTCATGATTTCATCATATCAGCACGCGATCATACTAAGCAAATATTACCAATGGTGGATAAGCTTCTTGCACTATCAGATTGTTCACTTGCTCAAGTTGATGCCATAGCCTTTGGACAAGGACCTGGTAGTTTTACTGGTGTTAGAATTGGCATTGGTGTTGCACAAGGTTTAGCATTAGGCATTGACAAACCAATGATCGGAGTTTCAACGTTGATGACCTTGGCTCAAGGTGTATATCGAACACAAAAAGCCACAAAAGTCATTGCTACAATTGATGCCAGAATGGGGGAAGTCTATTTAGGACAATACTATTACACCAATAATCAATGGCAAATAGTTATTCCTGAATGTGTTATTGCACCTGAAAAAGTAATAGAAAAAGTGGAAAATATAGGTAATGATAATTATTGTGCTGGCACTGGTTGGCAAACTTATCCAGATATGATTAAAGGAATAAGACAAAGTGATATCTTATTACCTCATGCACAAGATCTAGTCGTTATTGCTAAGAATAAATGGTTAAAGAATGAAGTTGTTAATGTTGAGGAAGTAGAACCAACTTATTTACGTAACGAGGTAACTTGGAAAAAACTACCAGGTCGTTAATAACAAGTAAATATTAAAAAGCCACCAAATAGTGGCTTGAATTTAATACACTCATTTACATTATTCTTTAAATAAGCCTAAATGCTCTTTTGCATAAGCTTCAAAATCGGTACAACCACCGATTGGTTTTTCATCAATAAAGATTTGAGGTACTGTTTCAACAGGTTTACCTACACTTTTAGACAGATCTTCTTTAGTAATGCCTTCTGCGTTAATATCAACATAACGATAAGAAAAATCATCACGCTCTTGAGAAAGTTTTTCAGCTAGTTCTTTAGCTCGAACACAATAAGGGCAACCTTGACGCCCAAAAATTACAGTATACATTTTCACCTCGAATAAGTTTTTTACATATAAATACTATACGTTACTTTAAATTAAAGAAAAGTTGTTAAATATAGTTGATTAAATAGATTATATCTATTAATGATGAAATTGAAAAGCTAACGTGGCTACAAGACTTTACAAAAAGTTGGGGAAAGAAGTTTATTGTAAAATAGTCTAGCATCAAAACTAGCTTAATCTTACTATCACAATTAGCTATAATTAGTTGCAGCTTGCAATACTAACAGCGACGTCAAGTCGGGTTATTACAGGGAATGCACCGCAAATGGTGGCATTATCGAGTGCAGATAAACATGGTTTTACTGTCAACGATGTTTTTTATAATGAGGTGAGTGGTACTATAAAATCTAGTGAATTGAAAGGATTTGATGGTAATTTAACGCTTAATGAATTTTAAAGTGGTAATTTATACATCAAACAATTTAGATAGGGTTGAGAATTATAATAATATAGATAATGCTGATCCACAGCATCCGTTTAAAGTTGAATCGACTTATTATTGGTGGTATGACAATAGCGGAAGACGCATAATTGATGATGATAAGAAAAAATTATAGGTTGTGACAGCGGCATTTCAATGCCATTAAAACTTACCATAAAAACCAATGTATGTAGCATCAATACCTTACCAATTCTATAAACAGAGGAAAAGTTAACCACACATACAGTGGTTCGATTGGTTAAGGATTTTTATATGCTTAACAAAACTTTACAAAAAAACAGGTGAAAAATGAGGGTTTTATTCTAAAATAGAGTAGCATAGTTATATACTACTTTATGCTAAAATTACTAAAAACAACATTAACTGTTTATTTTATAACAATAAATTTAAGAAAATAAGTATGAGGAATAATAAAATTATGATAAAATATGGACTTAATCGGGCATCGGGCATCGGGCATCGGGCATCGGGCATCGGGCATCGGGCATCGGGCATCGGGCATCGGGCATCGGGCATCGGCATTTTGTTAATCGTTTTATTTCACCTTTAATATTACGGCAAAACGTTTTATTTTTACTGTTATCTTTTTGTTTTAAACACTTCCATTGCAAATCTCACTTTGTTGTCAAAATAACGACACTCACAGCTCACTCAAAACCGAAACTTACTCAAATAATGGGTTTAATCTTATTATCACAATGGATACACGTTGGCTCAGCTAATGCAATACTAACAGCAACTTCGAGTCAGATTATTACAGGAAATGCTCCGCAAGTGCTGGCGTTATCGAGTGCAGATAAACATGGTTTTACTGTCAACGGCGTTTTTTACAGTGAGGCGAGTGGCACTATAAAATCTAGTGAAGTGAAAGAATTTGATGGTAATTTAACGTTGAATGATTTTAAAGTGGCGATTTATACTTCAACAAACTTAGATAAAGTTGAAAATTACAGCGATATAGATGGTGATAGTGCCGATCCACAGGAGCCGTTTAAAGTTGAATCGACTAATTATTGGTGGTATGACAATAATGGCGTAAGAATAATAGGTAATGATAAGAAAAAAATGATAGGTTGTGGTAGTGGCTTTTCAATGCCATTAAAGCTCATCATAAAAACCAATGTTAGTGCCCATTCAGCATACGGAATACCTGATGTAGGCAAGCAAATTACCCTAGCTAAGACCTACCAAATAGCACCAAAATCGCAAATTTGTTATGCAAAACCGAATGATGTGATTGTTTCACCTAATCTACAATGGCGATCATATGATCCTAATTTGGCATCTAACCCAATTTCAGGACCTTGGGCTTGGAATGGTACGAATATAAGCCGACATCCTAACGCTGGTGGAGGGTATAGCGCTGATTATGTTTATAACTGGGGATTTAAAGCTAATCCAATAGAATCAGGTAAAAAATTTCCAACAACTGGCTTTCCTGGAGCTAAATTTCAATTAGTGATGATAGGTGCACAAGATGATTATCGTTATCAAATACTCAATAACCCAGGTGGAGGTGTTTCTGTTGATCAAAATGGGGTGGTAGAACTTAATAGTAAGCCGTCAGGAAATGTTACGGTGAGGACAACGTTAAAAAGAGATACTTCAATCATTCATGATTATATATTTAACCCAACTTCTGTGTGGTTAGAACCTAAAAATAACGACAATATAAATTTATCTAATGCAATCAATTTATGTGGAGGAATGGATAATATACCTTTACGTAAAGATTATACTAATTCTCCAGCTATTAATGTTGCAGAAAATCAGAATTGGAAAATTTATCCCAATAGTTTTACGCGATCAATTGGCGGTTCAGTTATGGGGGAATGGGGCTGGCTATCGAATAAAAACTATCCTAAATCAAATTGGCCTAAAGATAATACTTACAATGTTCTTTTTTGGACTAGAGAAATAGATTACGCTAAGTATAATATTTATTTTACAGTTAACTTATCTGGTTATGTTTCTACACGTGAAGCTGAAAAGGGTGACAATAGTAAAATAGCGTGTAAACGTTAATGATTCTACAATATATGATAATATCGAGTTATATAAAACTCAGATTAACTGAAACGTAACTCTCTGAATCAGTGACGGCTATTTTTATGATTTTAGCGCCATATTGCCTTCTGGTGATAAGGCGCTATTTTTTTATGTTTTCCATTACCATTGTTTCTCAAATTACGATAAATAATACAAGTAGTTCCTACATATTACTCAGTAAACTCACCTCTTTTAAAAACATTAGTTGTATAAAGAATTCACACACTATCATGAAATACTATCTATCATATAACTGTATCATCGGGCGCTAGTCTACACTTTTTTAATAGTCAAGGCTCGCATATTTATATGAATACCCTTACTGTATTAGTTCTCTCGCCTACTACTCTATACCATTTAACTTGCGGCGTATAATTTAAGCAAAAACTATGGAGGATGAATTCGATTTTTGTTCAATAGGATAAAAATTGTTTGTCAAAAACTTTCAGGTAACTATGTGTTTTAGTATAAAACTACTTATAATTAATTTTGATATCATATAAAGTAATTAAACCGTTTGGCTAGTATTGTTTTTAAAATTATAGTACTTATTTAATTTTATTATATTTATTTCTTAGTAGACGTTATAATCATTCATGAATTAACTAGCTGGATATGAATATGTTAAAAAAATTGATATTGATTGCTTTGTTGTTACCTATCACCGTATTTGCTGCTAAAAAAGAGTGTGGGATTAAGCCCAGTTATGACATTACGATAAATAGAGAAAGTGTACATATTTTTGATAAAAAAAATGATTTAATTATCATACCAAATGGTAATGTCATTTTAAATAAAGAAACGATATCACTTAATCCATCATTACAAAAAGAACTGATTCAATTTCAGCAAGATTTACGTCAACAGTTGCCGCTACTAGAACAACAATCATTAAGCCTTTTAACTGAAGTTAAAGAAACTTTTGAAAAAGCAATAAAAAATCAATTGGGCGATGATAATGAGCTAAAAAGCGAGTTAAACAAATTATATAAACGTTTAGTTAAGTTGTTACATGCATCAATTATTACTGAAAATGGTAATACGCGATTTTCTTACCGACATTTTAATAATATCAAAAAAGATGGAGAAGATATTGGTCAACGCATTTTTTATAATGTTGTGGGCGGAAGTATTTTGCATTTCGAATTTTTTAAAAATTATGGAGCAATTAAACAAATTTCTAAAAATGAATGGAAGGCTCAAAAACCTAAATTAAAAGCTTTTGATGCTCATATTTGTTCAGTTATTACAGATATTGATGCTCAATACAAACAAATATTGAGTCAACTTAATCAATCAATTCATAACTAAATAGACATTAATAAAAACTTTTGCGAAAATGATACCTCTAATAAGATAGTTAAACGGAAGCTTATGACTGCACAAATAATTGATGGGAAAGTATTAGCACAACAAATACGTACTGAAATTGCCAATAAGGTCAAAATGCGTATTGAAAAAGGACTATCAGTCCCAGGATTAGCAGTAATTCAAGTCGGTTCAGATCCTGCATCAAAAATCTATGTTAAAAATAAGCAAAAGGCTTGTGATGATGTTGGTTTTGTTTCATTTGCTTATGACTTTACCTCGACGACCACCGATGAATTATTAGCATTAATTGATGAACTAAATCAACGTTTAGATGTGCATGGTATTTTAGTACAACTGCCTTTACCTGATAATATTGATAAAACTAAGGTTCTTGAACGTATTGATCCAAGTAAAGATGTCGATGGCTTTCACCCATATAATATTGGACACTTGCTACAACGTGATCCAATCTTGCGACCATGTACTCCTTATGGCGTAGTCAAAATGCTAGAATCCACTGGCATAAATCTGTCAGGTTTAAATGCTACCATTGTAGGGGCATCAAGCATTGTGGGTCGTCCAATGGCATTAGAGTTATTATTATTAGGTTGCACAACAACCATTACCCATAGTCGTACTATTGATTTAGCAAAACATGTTAGCAATGCGGATATTGTTGTTGCGGGAGTAGGTATTGCTAATTATGTTAAGGGTGAGTGGATAAAACCGGGTGCAATCGTTATTGATGTCGGTATCAATCGTTTGCCAGATGGTAAACTTGCAGGTGATGTAGAGTTTGATGTTGCTGTTAAAAGAGCAGGATGGATCACACCGGTTCCTGGTGGTGTTGGTCCAATGACCGTTGCTATGTTAATGAGCAATACATTAGAAGCATGTGAAAAATTTGGTAAATAATTTATATTAATTCAGATTTACTAAATTTTATTCCAAAGATATATATTAAAAAAGGATTATACAATGATTACATTTCACACTAATTTAGGTGATATTAAAATCAGAACTTTTGATGATAAAGCGCCCGAGACTGTTAAAAATTTTGTTGAATATTGCAAAGAAGGCTTTTATAACAATACAATATTTCATCGTGTTATTAATAATTTCATGATTCAAGGTGGTGGTTTTGAGCCTGGAATGAACCAAAAAAAGACAAAATCACCAATTAAAAACGAAGCAAATAACGGCCTAAAAAATGAACGTGGTACTTTAGCAATGGCACGCACATCAGATCCTCATTCGGCAACTGCGCAATTTTTTATCAACGTGGTTGATAATGATTATCTCAACTTTCGCTCTGCGGACATTAATGGTTATGGCTATTGTGTTTTTGCACAAGTTGTTGATGGGCTTGATGTGGTTGATAAAATAAAAGCTGTTAAAACAGAACGCAGTGGTATGCACTCTGATGTTCCTGTTGAAGATGTTATTATTACGAGTGTCACGGTTGAATAATCCTGTTCGTTATTTTATTGCTGATATTCATTTAGCAGATAATGAGCCTGCTTTAGGTTATATTAATATAGCCGCAGGCTTTTTGTCTTTTTTGGATACTTTGCCCGACAACTGCGAGCTTTACATTCTAGGCGACCTTTTTGATTACTGGGTTGGGGATGATGTAAAAACAAACTTACATTATCAAATTGCGCAGGCTTTACAAGCCTTATCAAAACGTAATATAAGAAAATATTTCGTTCATGGTAATCGTGATTTTTTATTGGGGGAAAAGTATGCGCAACAATGCGAAATGACCTTACTACCCGAGATTAATTGCCTTTCTAATCAAGGAAAAAACATCATTTTTTTACATGGTGATTTACTGTGTATTGACGACCATCAATATCAAAATTTCCGAAAAGTTATGCATAATAAATGGCTTCAAAAATTATTTTTATTTTTACCACTTTTTATTCGGTTGAAAATTGCAGCTAAGTTACGAAAAAAAAGTAGTCAACATAATCAACTCAAATCTGAAAATATCATGGATGTAAATCAGCAAGCAGTTATTGAAATGATGTTTAAACATAATGCAGATATTATGGTGCACGGTCATACACATAAACCTGCTGTACATCATTTTCAAATTGAAGGCAACACTGCAACTCGTGCGGTGCTTGGTGCTTGGCATGATGGCGTGACATATATTAAACAAGCGGAAAATAGTAATACTTTAGAGCTTTATAACCATTCTTTTAAATAGTCACTTTGTAAAACATGTTCGGTCTTACCAAACTCAATCAGCTTACCTTGATCTAAAATTACAACATTATCGGCTATTTGTTTAACTTCATTAATATTATGTGTTACATAAATAATGGGTATATTTAGCTCATTAGTTAATTTATTAATATAAGTTAACAGTTCTTTTTTTCTTGGCATATCGAGAGCTGAAAGCGGTTCGTCCATTAATAGTAATAAAGGGTTGGTTAATAGTGCTCGACCAATTGCAACTCGCTGTTTTTCTCCACCAGATAACATGGCAGGATAACGATTTAATAATGGTCGGATATTAAGTACATTAACTATTTCATCAAATCTTAATTGCTTGAAATTTTTAGCACCATAAATCAGATTTTTAATAACTTTATAATGAGGGAAAAGTAATGCATCTTGAAAAACGGTACCAATATGCCGATTTTCAGGAGTAACAAAAAGGTGTTTATCGCAATCAACTAGTGGTAAGCCATTCAACTGGATTTGGCCTTGATCAGGTTTAATTAATCCATTAACAAGGTTTACTAGTGTGGATTTTCCCGAGCCAGAAACGCCTAAAATAGCAGTAACCCCTTGGCAGGCTATCTCGTGATTGAATTGGAACGAAAACGAAGCAAGTTGTTTGCGAACATCTATTTTTAACATATTGATTATCCTGCTAACTTCTTTTTATGCCATCGATTTAACAATTCGGATAAAAAAAGTGCGATTAGTGATAACACAACCGAAATAATACACAGCCGTAATGCACCTTGTTCACCATTGGGAATTTGTAGCAACGTATACATTGCTAATGGTAAGGTGCGGGTTTCATCTTGAATATTTGACACAAAAGTGATTGTTGCACCAAATTCCCCTAAGCAACGGGCAAAACCCAATACAATTCCCATAAGAATACCAGGAAAGGCTAATGGTAAAGTAATAGTTATAAAAACTCGCCACTTATGGGCTCCAAGAGTCCGAGCAACGTTTTCAAGGCGTGTATCAATTGATTCAATGGCTAAGTGAATTGAACGCACCATTAATGGAAATGCAACTACTGCCGAAGCTAAAGCTGCACCTTGCCAATTAAAGCTAAAGCTAATATTTAAATGGCTACTCAACCACTCGCCAATAACGCTACGTCGTCCCATGGTTATTAACAACAAATAACCTAAAACAACTGGTGGTAAAACAAGAGGAAGATGCACGAGGCTATCAAATAGCGATTTACCAAAAAATTGACAGCGTGCCAATATCCAAGCGGTTAAAATGCCTATTGGCAAACTAAAACCAATTGCTGTGGCGGCTATCTTTAAACTAAGTAGCAAGGTTTGCCATTCAAATTCAGTTAATAACATAGTTTTATAAAATTATTTACTTATTAAATTACTTGGTTATAAATCCATATTTTTCAAAAATAGCTTTAGCTTGTGGTGAATTTAAATATTTATAAAAATCAGTTGCTTTTTGATTCAACAAAGTGATGGGATATTCGATAGACTTAAATGTATCATCAGGAAAGGATCCAATTATTTTTACCTTATTGCTTATTTTAGCATCGGTACTATATACAATACCAAGCGCAGCTTCATTACGCTCAACTAGTACCAAAGCGTCTCTTACATTACTTGCAGGAGCAAATTGTGGCGATAATTTATTAAATACCCCTAAATTAGTTAATGATTCTTTTGCATACATCCCTGCTGGTACATGATCAGGATCACCAATAGCTATTCTTTCACCTTTAGGTAAAATAATTTCCCAATTGGTATTTTTATTAATTGAAACATTCTCTAAATGTGAATTTTGGGGAGCAATAAGCACCAATGTATTTTTTAATAAATCGTGTTTATTTTTAGTTAAATTATGCTCAATAAGATAAGTCATCCACTTTTGATCTGCTGACATAAATATATCCGCAGGTGCACCTTGTTCAATCTGTTTAGCTAATACTGATGATGAAGCAAATGAGAATACAATATTTGCATCTTTATGTTCTGCTTTATAAGATGCAGCGATATCTTGCATAGCATTAGTCAATGAGGCAGCGGCAAATATAGTCATTTTTTCAGCAGCTGAAACTGAAAAAGTCATTGCCATCATTAAGATAATTCCAATAATTTTTTTCATTCTGTTCCTCACAATAAAATTGAGTTAATTTTAACTGTTAATATTATTTATCCAATTGATTATTATGATTTATTATGTTATTTGGCAAATTATTAAATGACCGTTATATAAAATATAATATATCGATGCTAGCAGAATTTATATATAAAGTACAATTAAAATTCATTTAAGCTGATACGATATGATAATCAACAAGATTTTTAACAAGTTTTGAAGGAATGCCAAAAAGGGTCTACAATAATCACTATTATCTCTTCCAAATTGATTAGTCGGTTCTTCATGGTGTTAAATTATGTTTTCTCCTGAAATTTTATTAACGTTAAATATAAAACAGCAGTTATTTACTGATCCAAGGCGTATTGCGTTATTAAAAGCAATTGAACAGACGGGGTCATTAAGTCAGGCTGCCAAGCAAATTGGTATTAGTTATAAAACCGCATGGGATGCCATTAATGAAATAAGTAAATTAGCACCTAAACCTTTTTTAATTACTGCAATTGGTGGTAAAAATGGAGGAGGCACTAAACTGAGTGCTTATGCAGTTAGATTTATCCAACTCTATGATCTATTAACTCAACTACAACAAAATGCTTTTAACATACTAAATGATGACAAAGTACCTTTAGATGATATTTTAAAAGCTACAGCTAGACTATCATTACAAACCAGTGCACGAAATCAATTATATGGTACGGTTAAGCAGATTCAAACAAATGATGTTGCTGGTTTTATTACAGTGCTACTTAGTGATAATCAAACTGAGTTAAAAGTTTACATTACTCAATCAAGTATTGAACGGCTAAAGTTGAGTACGGACAAAACAGTATTGCTGTTAATTAAAGCTCCATTAATTGAATTAAAAAATGAAATCGAGAACGAAAACTGCTTGTCGGTTACCGTTCAAAAAATCACTACTGATGGCATTTGGAGTGAAATTGCTTTTACACTATCTTCTGGCATAGTGCTTTATGCTAACAAATTAGCCAGTGAAGTAAAAAAGTCGGCCTTAGCTACAGGCAAACAATCAAAACTATTTATTAATCCACAAAATATTATTGTTGCGACATTAGTTTAGCAATATGAGGTTATCATGCTACAAATAGAAAACGCACATTTTAAAATTAGTGACTACCTAGTTTTTACTATTGAATCACTTACAATAAATCAAGGCAGTAATGTTGCATTTGTGGGGCGTAATGGCAGCGGTAAATCTATACTAGTTAAAGCATTGGCTGGTGAGCAAACATTATTATCAGGCAAAGTAATTAATCAATTTAACTCCATAGCACACATATCGTTTGAACAGCTACAAAAACTAATTGATGATGAATGGAAACGCAATAATACAGATATGCTAAGCGAAGGTGAAAACGATACAGGATTAACCACTCAGCAAATTATACAAGAAAATAATTTTAATCAAGTACTTTGCCAAAAATTAGCAACACAATTTGGAATTGAACACCTATTAACGAAACGCTTTAAATACCTTTCAACTGGTGAAACACGCAAAGCCTTAATCTGTCGAGTTTTGATGCAGCAACCTGATTTTCTGATATTAGATGAGCCTTTTGATGGCTTAGATGTGACATCACGTGAAAACTTAGCCGAAATACTAGCAGATCTTGCTAAGCAAGGTATCACAATTGTCCTTGTTTTAAATCGATTTAATGAAATTCCTACTTTTATTGAAAATATTGGCATACTAGCCGACTGCCAACTATTGAAAATTGATACAAAAGATACAATATTAAACGATACAACTGTTAAGCAATTAGCTGATTTGGAAAATATTTCCAATATGCCATTACCAGAAGCCGACGAACCACCAACTCAATTAGCGGATCAATTAGATCGAGTCATATTAAATAATGGTTATGTATATTATGATGATAAAGCAATCATTAATGGATTAACTTGGCGAGTAAAAGCCAAACAAAATTGGCAAATAGTTGGACCTAATGGCGCAGGTAAATCAACGTTATTAAGTTTAATAACTGGCGATCATCCGCAAGGGTATAGCAATGATCTCACTTTATTTGGTCGTAAACGAGGTTCGGGTGAAACGATTTGGGATATTAAACGCCATATTGGTTATGTTAGTAGCAGCTTACATTTGGCTTATCGAGTTAGTTCTAGCGTTAAAACTGTGTTATTGTCAGGCTATTTTGATTCGATTGGTGTCTACCAAGCTACCAGTGATAAACAAGCTAAATTGGCTGATGAATGGCTACAATTACTAGGGTTACAAACGCAGGCGGATAAACCCTTTCAATCGCTTTCTTGGGGACAGCAAAGATTAGTATTGATTGCCAGAGCGTTGGTTAAACATCCGACACTGCTTATTTTAGATGAGCCATTGCAAGGGCTCGATCATCTTAATCGAGAATTAGTAAAACGTTGGATAGATCGTTTAATTAGTGAAGGGTACACGCAGTTGCTATTCGTGTCTCATCACGCAGAAGATGCGCCAAAATGCATCACTCACCGATTGACTTTCATCCAAAACTTGGATCATAGCTATCAATATCAAATCGAACAGATAAATCGAATGATTAGTTAAAACTATCAAAAGCAGCGTTAAAGATAGGAATAAACATTAAAATAAAAGGGATTTTTTTTGAAATTTTATCTTGATAATTGAAAAAAGTTTATAAAGACTATATTTATAAAGTTATCCCCGTTGCCTGTGGATAACTCTGTGTGTATTTTATTGAAAAAAGCGCTAACCTCAGTAACTATCAGGATTTTTCTTAATTTGATTGTAACTTAATCATGAAATATTTTTTTGTTTTATATCAACATGTTACTGTAAATCAAGTTATAAATTAGTTGTCTTTTTTATAAATGAAAATGTTAATTGAACAAAAAATAGTAAATTTTAAAAGGTCAAGTCCTTTTGGGGATAATTTTTATTAATAGGTAAAATATTAGGTTGCGATGTAATGAAAAAATTTAAATTATGTTCCGAATTTAAGCCAGCTGGTGATCAGCCAGAAGCAATAAAAAGGATTAATCAAAATCTTGATGATGGGATTGCGCATCAAACACTATTAGGCGTAACAGGATCAGGTAAAACATTTACCATGGCAAATGTTATTGCTAAACATAATCGCCCTACAATTATTTTAGCACCAAATAAAACATTAGCCGCTCAGCTATATGGTGAAATGAAAGCCTTTTTCCCTGAAAATGCGGTTGAATACTTCGTATCTTATTATGATTACTATCAACCTGAATCTTATGTACCGTCAACCGATACATTTATTGAAAAAGATGCGTCAATCAATGAACATATAGAACAAATGCGTCTTTCTGCCACTAAATCACTACTAGAACGACGTGATGTTGTAATTGTTGCTTCGGTGTCGGCTATTTATGGTTTAGGAGCACCAGAAACCTATATGTCGATGATATTACACCTAACAAAAGGCACCATAACCGATCAGCGTTCAATCTTAACTCGATTAGCTGAATTGCAATACACTCGTAATGAAATAGGTTTTAGTCGTGGTACATTTCGTGTTCGAGGAGATGTTATAGATATTTTTCCAGCTGATTCAGACGATCTTGCTGTGCGCGTAGAGTTATTTGATGATGAAGTCGATCGAATTGTTATGTTTGATCCGCTTACAGGTAATAGCATAAATGAAGTATCGCGGATAACAATTTATCCAAAAACGCACTATGTCACACCAAGAAACATTATGGAAAACGCTATTGCGCAAATAAAGCAAGAGCTTAAAGAACGTCAAAAAGTTCTGTTAGACAATAATCGTCTATTAGAGGAGCAACGTTTAACTCAGCGGACATTATTTGATATTGAAATGATGACCGAATTGGGGTATTGCTCTGGGATTGAAAACTATTCACGCTTTTTAGCTCAGCGTAATCCGGGCGATCCGCCAGCAACCTTATTTGATTATTTGCCACCTGATGGATTACTTTTTATTGACGAATCTCACGTGGCTATTCCACAATTAGGAGCAATGTATAATGGTGACCGTTCACGTAAACTTAATCTGGTTGAATATGGCTTTCGGTTGCCATCAGCACTAGACAATCGACCGTTAAAATTTGCTGAATTTGAAAACATCATGCCACAAACTATTTATGTGTCAGCAACACCAGCTAAATACGAGATTGAAAAATCAGGTAATGAAATTATTGAACAAGTAGTTAGACCTACAGGTTTATTAGATCCTATTATCGAAGTTCGACCAGTTGCAACGCAGGTTGATGATCTATTATCTGAAATCAAAATTCGTATCAATAACCAAGAGCGTGTTTTAGTGACCACATTAACTAAACGTATGGCAGAAAACTTAACTGATTATCTGTCAGAACATAATATAACTGTAAAATATTTGCATTCAGACATCAATACGGTTGAACGTATGGAAATTATTCGTGACCTACGTTTAGGTAAAGTTGATGTACTTGTGGGCATTAACTTATTGCGAGAAGGTTTAGATATACCTGAAGTCTCACTAATAGCAATATTGGATGCTGATCGCGAAGGTTTTTTACGTTCAGAAAGTTCACTAATTCAAACCGTAGGGCGTGCAGCTCGTAATGTAAATGGTAAAGCCATATTATATGCTGATAGAATAACCCCTGCTATGCAAAAAACGATTGATGAAACTGCCCGTCGTCGTAAAAAACAGGAAGACTTTAATACAGCACACGGCATTACACCAAAATCAGTACGCAAAGAAATTAAAGACGTATTAGAGGCAGGTTTAAGTACCAAAAAATCAACAGCCAAAGTACAAGCATTTGAACCAGGCAAACCTTATCAGTATGTCTCAGTTAAAGAAGTACAGGCAAAAGTGAAAGAGCTTGAAGCAATGATGTACGAAGCGGCTAAGAATCTTGAGTTTGAAAAAGCTGGTGTACTGCGTGATGAAATAAAAAAATTGCGTGCTGATTTTATTAAAGTATCTTAATAACTCATCTAACAAGGAAAATATGATGACAATAACACGAATTGATCCAGATAACCGCTGGTCTGAAGCAGTGATCCATAATAACGTTATTTATTACACAAGTGTTCCAGCTGATCTTGAAAATGACGCTTATGTACAGACCAAAAGTGCATTAGCTGAAATTGACAAAATATTAGCCCGAGCTAACAGTGATAAATCACGTATATTAGATGTAACATTATTTTTAGTTAATAAAAGTGACTTTGCCGCTATGAATAAAGCATGGGACGAATGGGTAGCTAAAGGTAGTGCACCAGTACGTTGTACAGTGCAAGCAGGGTTAATGAAAAAAGAATATTTGATAGAAATTAAAATCGTGGCAGCAGTAAAAGGCTAACTTTTTCTTCACCGCCGATACTATTCGGCGGTATCACTTTGTTTATCATCTTCATTTTTCTGGGAACATGTATTTTAATTGCTAACAGATAAAATCCTTACTATCCCCATTAATTAAATTTTAGTGTATACTTCACATACATCTTATTTTAATTATTCATACATTTGCCATGCATACTCAACCTAGAATTGCCATAGTAATGGGTTCCAAAAGCGATTGGACTACTATGCAACACGCAGCCGATATCCTTGATGCGTTAACAATTCCTTATCATGTTGAAATCGTTTCTGCTCACCGTACCCCTGATAAATTATTTTGTTTTGCTGAAGATGCCAAACAAAAAGGCTTTGATGTAATCATAGCTGGTGCTGGCGGTGCGGCTCATTTGCCAGGTATGTTAGCTGCTAAAACGCTGATTCCTGTATTAGGTGTTCCAGTGCAAAGTGCTGCATTAAGTGGAGTAGATAGTCTCTATTCTATTGTTCAAATGCCTAAAGGTATTCCTGTTGGTACTTTAGCAATAGGTAAATCTGGTGCAGCGAATGCGGCATTACTTGCTGCACAGATTCTAGCTCTACATGATAAAGAAATATATCAACGTTTATCAACATGGCGATTAACTCAAACTGATGAGGTACTAAATAACCCAGATCCAAGAGTGAATGCATAATATGAAACTTCAATCTGTTTGTGTACTAGGTAACGGGCAATTAGGGCGAATGCTTAAGCAAGCAGGCGAACCAATAGGTATAAAAGTTTATCCAGTTGGATTAGATGTAGATCCTACCGTCATTCCATATCAACAGTCAGTAATAACAGCTGAAATTGAGCGATGGTCAGATACTCCGTTTACACAAATTTTAGCTAAACATTCGCATTTTGTTAATCGAGATGTCTTTCCTATTATTGCCGACCGTTTAACGCAAAAACAGCTACTTGACGAACTTGGTTTACCGACAGCGAAATGGTTTTCGCTTGATCACCCTCAAGATTGGTCAACGTTATTTACTGAACTTGGCGATCGATTAATTGTTAAACGTAGAACTGGCGGTTATGATGGACGAGGGCAATGGCGAATTGCTATTAATGGTCCAATAACTGTACCTGATGATATCTATCAGCACGCTATTGTTGAACAGGCTATCCCGTTCGAAAAAGAGATGTCATTAATAGGCGCTCGTAATGCAAAAGGTGAAACAGTATTTTATCCCCTTACCAATAACTTCCACCAAGACGGCATCTTAAAAATAAGTGTTGTACAACCTAACAAATCAGATTCATTACAAATAAAAGCAGAACAAATGCTATCTGCTATTATGCATAAATTGAATTATATTGGCGTAATGGCAATGGAATGCTTTATTGTTGGTAATGAACTACTGATCAACGAACTTGCTCCACGAGTACATAATAGTGGTCATTGGACGCAAAATGGAGCTTCAATTAGCCAATTTGAATTACATCTTCGTGCTATATTGGGGCTTCCATTTCCTAAGCCAGATGTATTTACGCCATCAGTTATGGTTAACTTAATTGGCACAGAATTAAATTTAAATTGGTTATCAATTGATTTGGTACATCTTCATTGGTATGAAAAAGAAGTTAGAGTTGGACGTAAAGTAGGGCATTTAAATTTAACCCATAACCAAACAAACAAATTGTTGAAAGCATTAGAGAATTTAATACCGTTATTACCTAATGATTATCAAAAAAGTATTGAATGGGCAAAACAAACATTAGCAATTTGAAAAATTAAAACAATTTGAGTGATTAAATTAGGGATGAAACCATGATCAGCTTTAACCAAAAAATCAATTATCAGCGTTATGCTAGCAAACAGCGTGAAGCTCTGTCTGATGAGTACTCAATAGTACGTTGTTTTGAAAGTGATCGTGGACGCATCATAAACTCAGCCGCTATTCGTCGCCTACAACAAAAAACGCAAGTTTTTCCATTAGAACGAAACTCAGTAGTTAGAACAAGACTTACTCACTCTATGGAAGTGCAACAAGTTGGGCGATACATAGTCAAAGAAATCGTTAATCGCCTAGGCAATGCTGGAAAATTAAAAAAATACGGGCTTGATAATTGTATAATGGCGATTGAAAGCCTAGTTGAAATGGCTTGTTTAATGCATGATATTGGTAATCCTCCATTTGGTCATTTTGGTGAGGCTGCCATTAATAAATGGTTTACTCTACGTTTGGGTCTTGGCAGAGCAACAGATTATCGATTTCTTGAAATAAATGTTAGTGATAAAGAAGAAATAAGAGAACTTAAAACTAAAATTCGCCAAGATTTATCAAGTTTCGAAGGTAATGCACAAGCAATTCGTTTAGTGCATACAATATTACGTCTCAATTTAACTTACTCTCAGATTGCTTCAATTATGAAATATTCTAAACCAGCTTATTGGTCTAAGCCGGTACTGCCAGAATTTTCTTATTTAATGAAAAAAGCAGGTTATTATTTATCAGAAGAACCATTTATTGAGGAGTTATCTAAACAGCTTGATATCAAACCATTTCATCGTTATCCATTTACCTATATTATGGAAGCCGCCGACGATATCTCATATTGCATTGCCGATCTAGAAGATGCGGTTGAAAAGAAAATTCTAACAGTAAAACAGCTTTATACTTACTTAGCTGAGGCATGGGGACCGATTAAAAAAGGTGATCTGTTTGATACCGTTGTCAATCGCCCTTATGAAAATCTAAATCAAAATGGTTTTGATGCGATAGGCATCGACCAATTTTTTATGTACCTACGTGTCAACACTATTGGCAAATTGGTACCACATGCTGCTGAACGCTTTATTGAAAATATTGAAGAAATTTATCACGGCTCATTTAATCATGCCTTACTTGAAGATCATGGTGCAGAATATAAATTACTCAATATTTTCAAAACAGTTGGACTTGAACATATATTTAACCATGAATCGGTTGAAAATATTGAACTTCAAGGGTACCGAATTATTAGTGGATTACTCGATATTTATAGCCCACTGCTTGATATGCCTACCAACGACTTTTTGAAATTGGTTGAGGATAAACATCACAAAAATTATCCTATTGAAACTCGCTTATATCATAAATTATCCTCAAAACATTGTGTCGCTTATAAACAAGCAGTTAACAAACTCAATATAAATAAAGCGGAAAATTTTGCGTGTATGGAATTCTACTATCGATGTCGCTTATTGCAGGATTATATTAGTGGCATGACAGATCACTTTGCTTATGACGAATATCGCAAGTTAATGGTGACATTCTAGATCCTATTAATTTTTATAACAGCTAAGCACCACTAATATGCATTGGCACCATATTAGTGCGCTGCTAAATAATAAATCTATTAACTATTTGTTATCTTTTGTTTTAACCTTCCAATCAAAACAGCTGAACTTTAATTTTATGATAGCTATATTTTTATAAATTAAGTTGTAGTAGCAAATTCAATTCAAGTTAATTTTTTTGGCACACTCTTTGCATAATTTAATCTGTAACTCACAATTTTTAGGAGCGATTGATGAAATTAGTTACCGTAGTTATAAAACCTTTCAAATTAGAAGAAGTCCGAGAAGCCTTATCTAATATAGGTATTACAGGATTAACTGTTACCGAAGTTAAAGGTTTTGGACGACAAAAAGGTCATGCCGAACTTTACCGTGGTGCAGAATATAATGTCAATTTTCTACCTAAAGTTAAAATTGATTTAGCTATTAGAGATGATGAACTTGACCAAGTTATTAGTACAGTTACTAAAGCAGCATATACTGGCAAAATTGGTGATGGAAAGATTTTTGTCAGTTCACTTGAACATGTAGTGCGTATACGTACTGGTGAAACCGATGACTCGGCATTGTAATTGATTGTTAAGGAAATCATTATGTTGAAAAAAATTATTCCCTTTTTAGTTATTTTATTCTCAAGTTCAGCTTTTGCCGAAGAAGCTGCCGTAGTTGATAAAGCGGATAACGGCTTTATGATGATCTGTACCGCCCTAGTACTTTTTATGTCGGTACCAGGGATTGCATTGTTTTATGGTGGATTATTACGTTCTAAAAATGTGTTATCGATGTTAACACAAGTACTAGTAACTTTTTCGTTAATAGCGGTGCTATGGATTGTTTACGGTTATACACTTGCTTTTGGTGAAGGGAACTGGTTTTATGGCAACTTTAACCATTTTCTATTAACAGGGATAGGTATTACAGATGTGTCAGGATCGATTTACGAGCTAATTTGGATAGCATTCCAAGGATCATTTGCTTGCATTACTTGTTGCTTAATTCCAGGTGCTTTTGCTGAGCGAATTCGTTTTTCAGCAGTATTAATATTTATGGTGTTATGGTTTACATTTTCATATATTCCCATGGCGCACATGGTATGGGGAGGCGGAATTTTAGGTGATGAAGGAGCACTTGATTTTGCTGGTGGTACGGTAGTACATATTAATGCTGCGATTGCAGGACTAGTGGGTGCTTATCTGATTAGAAATCGTATAGGCTATAATCGTGAACCACTAAAACCATTTAACCTACCTTATGTCTACCTTGGAGCTGCTATTCTTTATATAGGTTGGTTTGGCTTTAATGCAGGATCATCAACGCATGCAGATGAAATCGCAGGTTTAGCCTTTATTAACACTGTTGCAGCTACAGCAGCAGCGGTTTTGGCATGGACATTCGCAGAATGGTTTTTACGAGGTAAACCATCTTGCCTTGGTTCGGCATCAGGAGTGATAGCGGGATTAGTTGGTGTAACACCAGCGGCAGGTCTTGTTGGTGTAGGTGGTGCTATGTTAATAGGGCTTATTTGTGGTTTTGCTGGTGTCTGGGGAGTATCAACACTCAAAAGAATTCTAAAAGTTGATGATACATGTGATGTATTTGGTGTACACGGCGTATGTGGAATTGTGGGTTGTATATTAACTGGTATATTTACATCAGAATCGTTAGGAGGTATTGGTTATGCCGAAGGCATTACAATGGCAACTCAAGTAGGAATACAATTGATGAGTGTTATTACCTGCGTAGTTTGGACTACAGTGGTTGCTTATATTGCTTATAAAATTGCAGATATTATTGTTGGCTTAAGAGTATCAGAAGAACATGAAAGAGAAGGTCTGGATATTAATAGCCATGGCGAAAGTGCTTTTAATAGTTAATCACTAACCGAAACAGTCATTAATTAAAAATTAGATATAAAAACAGATTTAAACTCAAAATAATTTACAGGGAGATATTCCTGTAAATTATAGCTTTTATTATTATAGGAATTACTTGATATTTACTGATACGAGGTTTGATAATTAAAATTTAAATTGCAAGATAATTGTGTATTTTAGGTTTTCTGTATATGAAAGAGGATTACTTGTAATAGTCTTTAAATTATCAGTCACCGATTGAATATAAAATGAATCTATGATTTTACCTTTTTGATACTAAAAAAGTGTAAACATATCATCTTTACATTTCTTTACAAAAAAGTCCGCTAAAAAACTAGTCAATCACCCCTTAAACGGCTATACTTTAATCGCTTTAGAAAGACAAGCTTATTAAATAAGCGATTAACCATAAAAAATCTAAATAAAACAAAATATTACTTGACAGGTGGAACAAAATGCAGTACCATTTTAGGCACAAGGCACAAGGCACAAGGCACAAGCACTGGCAAACTTATGTCTTAAATTTATCAAATAATCCTATTCGACAAGTTTTTACTCGAAGCTCATTTATATCATCGAAATTATCTCTCGAATTATTTTCGA